>JAVFAQ010000326.1:0-3508 GCA_034002325.1 Flavobacteriales bacterium
GCCGCAACAGCATCGACGGCTGGGACTCGCTGCTCTCCATGGCCCAGATGCCCAACGGCGTGCCCGTGGCCACCATGGCGGTGAACAGCTCGCGCAATGCCGGCCTGCTCGCCGTGCGCATCCTCGCCCTGAGCTACCCCGAGGTGGCCCGCCGCGCGGCCACCTTCCGCCAAAGCCAGCACGACAAGGTGCGCGCCGGGATCGACGTGCTCAAGCAGCACTTCCCGAACCGGTTCGACAAGTAACGCCCGCTTTCCGCGGAGCATTTCCGCCTGCCGTGGGGGCCGTGACGGGCATGCATGAGCGGGGCCGGACGATGGTTACTTTCGCCACCGACCACCCCGCCCCATGCGCCTGCTGACCCTCACGCCCCTCGCGATCGCGCTGGCCACCGCCGCCATACCGATCGCCGCCCAATGGACACCGTTGCAGTTGGACGCCGGCCTGGGCCCGTTCATCGGCACCACCACCACTCCGGGCGCGATCCATGTGGTCTCCCAAGGCAGCGGGGTATACTCCAGCACGGACGACGGCCTCACTTGGGACGCCGCCAACAACGGCCTGCCCGTGAACGGTGAAGCCAATGGCGTGCGGTCCGTGGGCGCCGCCGGCGGAACCCTGTTCGCCGGCACCACCTCGGGCATCCACCGGTCCACCAACGGCGGTGCGAGCTGGACGAACGTCAACGGGTCCCTCACCGCCAATGACAATGTGTACGCCGCCAAGTGGCGCACCTTCGGCGGCACCACCCTGGCGGTGTTCAGCGGCACCATCGCCAACGGTGGCGGTATCGCGCGCACCACCGACAACGGCACCACATGGTCGGCGGGGCACACGGGCATGGGCCCCGAACTTGCCGTGACCGACATCACCGGCAACGGCACCGCCCTGTTCGCCGCCACCACGATCGGGCTTTTCCGATCGGACGACATGGCCGCGACCTGGACCGCCGTAGCCGCCGCGAACTTCAGCATGCACGCCGTGGAATGGGCCAACGGCCGGTTGGTGTGCATCGTGGCCGGCGGCAACTATCGGTTCTCCACGGACGAAGGCCAGAGCTGGACCGTGAGCGCGGGGTCGCCGGACGATTCGCCGAAGGGCGAGCTGTGCGCCTTCGAGGGCAAGCTGTACGCCATCAGCGGCACCACCTTGGGCTGCATGTGGTCCACCGACGACGGCACCAGCTTCGGGCCGAACAACGTGGGGCTCGCGGGCTTCGACATGTACGGCCAGTACCAATTCCACCATGCGGGCGACCGCCTGTACATGGGCACGGTGGGCGACCTGTACATGGTGCAGGGCACCAGCACATACGCGGAGCACATGGCGGGCCACGCCTTGCCCGCACCCCGGCCCACGCTCTTCCAGGACCACTTCCAAGTGGACCTGACCACGTTGCCCGCCGGTGGCGCGATCATTCTGCTGGACATGATGGGGCGCGAGGTGGCCCGGCATGCCCCGCTGCCGGCCGCCCTGGCCACCATTCCCCGCCAAGGCCTGGCGAGCGGGCGGTACGCGTGCATTTGGACGAACGACCGCAGCGGCACCCGGCATCGGCTCGGGCCGGTGATCGCCGAATGATGGGCACGGCGGCGATCGGTCATGTGGGGGTGCTCACCAGCGGCGGCGACAGCCCGGGCATGAACGCGGCCATCCGCGCGGTGGCGCGCGCGGCGAGCTATCACGGAATCCGCGCCACCGGCATCCTGGGCGGGTACGACGGCCTGTTGAACGACCGGGTGCGGCTGCTGGGGCCGCGCGATGTGAGCGGGATCGTCCAGCTGGGCGGCACCATGCTCCGCTCGGCGCGCAGCGATGCGTTCCGCACGCCCGATGGCCGCCGACAGGCCATGGCCACCATGGAGCGCCACGGCATGGACGCCCTGGTGGTGATCGGTGGCGACGGCTCGTTCACCGGTGCGCATGTGCTGCATACCGAGCACGGCGTGCGGTGCGTGGGCATACCGGGCACCATCGACAATGACCTGGCCGGCACCGACCGCACCCTGGGCTTCGATACGGCGGTGAACACGGCCGTGCAGGCGATCGACCGCATCCGCGACACCGCTTCATCGCACGACCGGCTGTTCTTCGTGGAGGTGATGGGGCGCCATTCCGGGCAGATCGCCCTCACCTGCGCGGTGGCCGCCGGGGCGGAGTACGCCATGCTGCCGGAGCGGGACCAGGGCATCGATGAACTGGTGAAGCTACTGAACGACGCCGCCAGCACCCGCTCCTCCTTGATCGTGGTGGTGGCCGAGGGCGATGAGGAGGGCGGCGCCTTCTCCGTGGCCGGGAAAGTGAAGGAACGCACCACCGGTTACGACATCCGCGTGTCCGTGCTGGGGCACCTGTTGCGCGGCGGGGCGCCCACCGTGGACGACCGCCTGCTGGCCGGTCGCACCGGGGTGGCCGCCGTGGAGCATATGTTGTCCGGCGGGCAAGGCGACATGGTGGGCATCTGCGGCGACCAGGTGGTGTTCACCCCATTCACCGAAGCGCTCAACGGCAAGAAGCCCATCGACCCGGAATTGTACCGGGTGCTGGGCATCCTGTCCGTGTGAAGGGCCTACTGCTTCACGAACCGCGTTTGGGCCACGGCCGTGCCGTCCGCGCTCACCCCGGTGATCACGTACACCCCGGCGGCCAGGCCGTCCAGTCCGAGCTGGGCGGCGTACCGCTCCTCGCGCACCCGCCGGCCGGTGGCATCGGTGAAGATGAGGTGGCGCACCAGCCCGGTGCCGTCCACGATGGTGACCGGTCCCGTGGCGGGATTGGGGAACACCGCGAAGCCGCCCTGCGCCACGATCTCCGCCAGGCCCACGAACTGGTCGCAGGCATTGCCGAAGCCATTGCCGTTGTCATCGGCCTGGTCGGGGTTGTATGACCAGGGGCAGTTGTCGCACGCATCGCCGATGCCGTCGCCGTCGAAGTCGGTCTGGTCCGGATTGAAGTCGAGCGGGCAGTTGTCGATGCAATCGATGAACTCGTCGTTGTCCGTGTCCGGGTTGGGGGTCTGCTGGGTTTCCCCGCCCACGCAGTCGCCGCAATCATCGTAGTACGCGGTGCCCCCGGGCACTCCGGCGCAATCCACGGACTCGCCCACGCACGTGCATTGGTCCGACCAGGTATCACCGCCGGTCAGGGGGTCCCCATCGTCGCAAGGGGTGCCCGGCAACGCCGATCCACCGGGCACGCCTTCGCAATCCGCCGGCAGCAGGGTGCCCACGCATTCACAATCGGAGTTCCACGTGTCGCCACCGGTGCCCGGGTCATTATCGTTGCACGCGGTGCCGGGCAGCGCCGAGCCGCCGGGCGTGCCCAGGCAGTCGATCACTTCGCCCACGCACTCGCAGTCGTTGTTCCAGGTATCATTACCGGTGTTCGGGTCGCCGTCGTCGCAGGGGGTGCCGGGCATCTTGGGACCACCGGGCACGCCTTCACAGTCCGTCGGCAGCAAGGTGCCCACGCATGCGCAGTCGGTGCTCCACGTATCTTAGTTTGTGCA
>JAVFAQ010000327.1:0-3507 GCA_034002325.1 Flavobacteriales bacterium
CAGTCGTAGTTCCAGGTAGCATTGCCGGTGTTCGGGACGCCGTCGACGCACGGCGTCCCGGGCAGCGCCGATCCACCGGGCGTGCCTACACAGTCCGGCGGCAGCAAGGTGCCCACGCATGCGCAGTCGTAGGTCCATGTGTCGTTGATGGTGCTGGCGTTGCTGTCATCGCAAGCCGTTCCGGGCAGGGCCGATCCACCGGGCGTTCCTTCACAGTCCGGCGGCAGCAAGGTGCCCACGCATGCGCAGTCGTTGGTCCATGTGTCGTTGATGGTGCTGGCGTTGCCGTCATCGCACGCCGTTCCGGGCAATGCCGACCCGCCGGGCGTGCCTTCACAGTCCGGCGGCAGCAAGGTGCCCACGCATGCGCAGTCGTTGGTCCATGTGTCGTTGATGGTGCTGGCGTTGCCATCATCGCACGCGGTTCCGGGCAACGCCGGGCCGCCGGGCGTGCCGAGGCAGTCGATCAACTGGCCCACGCACTCGCAATCGTTGGTCCAGGTGTCGTTGCCGGTGGCCGGGTCGTTGTCGTCACAGGCGGTGCCGGGCAGTTTGGGCCCGCCGATCACGCCTTCGCAGTCCATGGCCGGTCCGCCGCCCTGTGCGGTGGTGATGGCCCCGAGGGAGAGGTTGTAATAGCTGCCGCTGAAGCGTTCCTCAAGTTTCACCGCGCGCACCATGTACTCGCGTCCGGCGATGAAGGGGATGGCGGGATCGGAGTACCCGGTGGTCTGGACCAGGTTGGGAACAATGCGCGAGGGTATCCCCGTGGCCGGGTCGAACTGGTAGATGTAGTACCCCAAGATGTCATCCTCGGCCGGCGTCCAGTTGAAGGCGGCCGAGCCGTTGTTGTTGGTGACGGCGAGGTTGGACGGCGGTGCGACCATGGTCATCCGCAGGGTAGGATCGCCCATGAGGCCCAGGTGCGACCGTCCGATCCCGCTCCCTTGCCAGCCGTCGTTCTGCGGTTGGTACAGCCCGTTGCTGTTGTTCATGGTGAGCAGGGTGGAGTACCCGATGTTCTCGCCCAGGGCCATGTGGTGGAAGTACCAAGGCGGCATGCCCGACCAGCAGTTGGTGAGCGCCTCGCCGGCCGCGAGGGGCGCCTTGAGGAAGTTGTTGCGGTTGTCCCAGTCGCCGAAGTAGCTGCCCAGGCTCATGTTGAACACGCCGCCCACGCTGCTGAAAGTGGCGTACTCCTCGGTGGAGCCGATGTTGCCGGCGGAGTTGTAGCTCATCTGGCCGTCGGTCCATGTGTAGCCGCCACCACCGCTGGTGTATGTCCACAGGTAGCTCTGCCCTTGGGTGTATGTCCAGAACGGCGCGCCGTACTGGTAGGGCGCCTGGATATCGTCGGGCCCCACCATGGCCGGGAGGGTACGCCAGGCGCTGGCGCCAAGGGGGTTGCTCACCCATTGGAGGTTGTCGAAGATCATGCCCCGCTCCTGGGGCACCCACTGGCGGCGCTTGAAGCCGTGGGCACGGTCCAGGTATTGGCGGGTGAGTTCCACGGTGCCCTCGGTGAACGCGGGCATGTCGTGCATGTCCACCCGGCCCACCTGCAGCTCAACGGCGGTGGGGAAATCGTTCTGGTCGAACTTGCCGTCGCCGGGCACGTTGTTGTTCTTGTAGTTCGGAGCGTTGTTCTGGTAATTGCCGTTGTCGGTCCAGGTGCCGTTCAGCTCGCCGTAATATCCGTCGCAGGGCCAGGCACCGCGGTGCTCGTCATGGCCGTCGGGCTTGGTGTTCCCGCTGTACGGCACCGGTACGTGCCCCACGATGTACACGGCCTTCACCTGGTCCGGTGCGGCGTTGTAATGGCCGATGACCAGGTTGCGCACGGCGGGGACCTGCGCATTGGGCGACACGTCCTCGCGGACCACCGTCCAGCCGTCGGCCTTCAGGTCCAGTTCCAGGTCGGCCAGCTCGGCGGCCAGCGGTGCGGCCAGGGTATTGTCCACCAGCAGCACGATACGGCCCTTGTACTCCATCGGCGGCACGGCGATCCCGGCATTGACGTATCCGTACGCGGTGCCTCCACCGGTGCGGTGTACGCGGTATTCATAGGAAACGCCCGCCACCACGCCGTTGTCCTGGAACTGGGTCTCGGAAGCCCCCACCGTGGCGTACGTCCCGCCCCATTGGGTATCGCTCTTGAGCTTCCGATGGATGGTGATGCCATTGGTGCCCGGGTGGTGTACCCAGTGCAGGGTGATGCGGGGCGGATCGCTCTGCACACTGGCGTGGAGCTTCACCGCGGCTGTTTCCGATGGGCTCTGGGCATGGGCCATGGCCACCAACAGGGCGGTGAAGGCGAGCGGCAAGGCACGTTGCAGGGTGTAGGCGATCGGTCCCATGGGCGCAATTGCCGCCCCTTGCCGGCGTGGGACCACATCGGTCGTTCCGCTGCCGGCGGGGCGAACAGCGCCTTTCTACCTGATCCGGCGCGGCAGGGTTGCGTGCATGGCCTTGCGGGGCAACGGGCGTTGCGGACGAAGGGGGTGGCCCGCCCGATGGCGCGGCCGTGGGCTTCGACAAGCCCGGACGGAAGATCAGGAGCGCACCACCCGGGCCCGGGCCATGGGCGTGCCGTCGTGATGCACCACGGTGATCACGTACGTGCCGCTGGCCAATGCGCCCAGGTCGATGATCGCGGCGGCGGGAAGCTCAAGCAGCAGGGCGCCCGCCACATCATGCACAAGCAGGTGCGCCGCGTGCGGCGACAACGGCCCGATGTGCAGCAGGCCATCGGTGGGGTTGGGATGGACGTTGAGCATGGGCACCGCCCCCGGCTCGTTGATACCGATCTCTTCGCAGGCGTCTCCCACACCGTTCCCGTTGGTGTCCAACTGGTCCGGGTTGGCCATCCACGGGCAGTTGTCGCAGAGGTCGCCCACACCGTCACCGTCCACATCGCCCTGAGCGGGATCGTACACCTCCGGACACACATCCTCGCAGTCGACAATCCCGTCATTGTCCAAGTCCGGGTTGGGGGCCACCCCGGTGCTTCCTCCGGCACAGGTCCCGCAGGTGTCCAGGAAGGCCGAACCATTGATCACCCCCGCGCAGTCCACCGGTACGCCCTGACAGATGCAATCCTTCGTCCACTGGTCGAAGTAGGTGTTCGGGTCGTCATCGTCGCAGGGGGCGCCGGCCACGGCCTTTCCACCGGGGATGCCTTCACAGTCGAGCGGCAGGCCCATGCAGGCGCAATCCTCCGTCCACGTGTCCAGGCCGGTGGTGGGATCGCCGTCATCGCATGGCGTACCGGGCAGGGCCGTACCGCCGGGGATGCCCTCGCAATCGATCACGAGGCCCATGCAGGCGCAATCCTCCGTCCACGTGTCCAGGCCGGTGGTGGGATCACCGTCATCGCATGGCGTGCCGGGCAGGGCCGTGCCGCCGGGGATGCCCTCGCAATCGATCATGAGGCCCACGCAGGCCCAATCCTCCGTCCACGTGTCCAGGCCGGTGGTGGGATCGCCGTCTTCGCATGGCGTGCCGGGC
>JAVFAQ010000328.1:0-3491 GCA_034002325.1 Flavobacteriales bacterium
CGCACCGATGGCGCACCGGCCCAAGTGGTGCCCATGGAGGCCGAGGAGATCGTGTGGGCCGAGCGCCTGGCGAGTTGATCTATGGCCCGATGCCCGCCTGCCAGAGCAGGAAGGCATAGTCCAGTGCCACTTCCTTCAAACGTTGGAACCGGCCCGACGCACCGCCGTGCCCGGCATCGAGGTTGGTGTACAGCAGCACGGGCGCATCGCCCCGCTGGTGGGCGCGCAGGCGTTGCACCCACTTGGCCGGCTCCCAGTACTGCACCTGGCTGTCGTGCAGGCCGGTGGTCACCAGCATCGCAGGATGGGCCGCATCCCGCACGTTGTCATAGGGCGAATAGGACAGCATGCGCTCGTAGGCCGCCTTCTCCTTGGGGTCGCCCCATTCGTCGAACTCGCCGGTGGTGAGCGGTATGCTTTCGTCCAGCATGGTGGTCACCACGTCCACGAAGGGCACCTCGGCCACCACGGCCTTCCACCGATCGGGGCGCATGTTCACCACCGCGCCCATGAGCAGGCCACCGGCGCTGCCGCCCATGGCGCACACCCGATCGGGGTGGGCGTGGCCGTTGCGCACCAAGTGGTCGGCGCAGTCGATGAAGTCGGTGAAGGTGTTCTGCTTGTGCTCCATGCGGCCGTGCTCGTACCAGGCGCGGCCCAGCTCCTCGCCCCCGCGCACGTGGGCGATGGCGTACACGAAGCCGCGGTCCAGCAGGCTCAGGCGGGCGCTGCTGAAGCCGGGGTCCAGGCTGTAGCCGTAACTGCCGTAGCCGTACAGCAGCAGCGGCGCGGTGCCGTTGATCGGGGTGTCCTTGTGGTACACGATGCTCACCGGCACCCGGGCACCGTCGTGCGCGGGCACGTGCAGGCGCTCGCTCACGTACATCCCGGGGTCGAAGCCGCCCAGCACCTCCTGCTGTTTCAGCAGCACATCGGTCCCGGTGCCGTCCAACCGGTGCTCGTACACGCTGCTGGGGGTGGTCATGGACGTGTAGCCGTAGCGCAGCACCGCCGTGTCCCACTCGGGATTGGTGCCCGTGTAGGCCATGTAGGCGGGGTCGTTGAAGGCGATCTCGTGCTCGTGCCCGTCGGCCAGGCGCCGGATCCGCAAGTGCGTGAGGCCGTTGCGGCGCTCGCTGAAGACCAGGTGGTGCTTGAACACGTCCACGTCCTCGAGCAGCACGTCATCGCGGTGGGGCAGCACCTCTTTCCAGCGGGCCTTGTCGCGGGTGTCGCCCTCGGCGCATTCCATCAACCTGAAGTTGCGCGCCTGCCAGTTGGTGACGATGTACCATTTGGCGGGCCGGCCGTCGTGGGCGGGCACGTGCATGGCGGTGTGCTCGTGCTCCTGCTCGCGCGGCAGGAACACCCGGAAGGCGCCGAGCGGATCGCGCACGGGCAGGTAGTGGTACTCGCTGCTCATGGTGCTCTCGGTCACGATGATCAGCATGTGGTCGCTGCGGCTGCGGTACACGTCGCAACTGAAGGCCGGGTCCTTCTCCTCGAACACCACCACGTCGGTGGCCGGGTCGGTGCCCAGGACGTGGCGCACCACGCGGTGGTTGCGCAGCAGCTTGTCCTTGCGCACGTAGAACACGGTGCGGTCGTCGGCGAAGGCGCAACCGCCATCGGTATGGGGGATCGCGTCGGGCAGGTCCAGGCCGGTGGTCAGGTCGCGGAAACGCAGCTCGTACTGCCGGCGCCCCACGCGGTCCACGCCGTAGGCCAGCACGTTGTTGCCGGGGCTCACCTCGTAGTCGCCCAGGTCGAAGTAGGCGCTGCCCTCGGCGAGCCTGTTCTCGTCCAGCAGGTCCATCTCCGGTGCACCGGGTTCGTCCTTGCGCCACACATGGACGGGGTATTCGCGGCCCTCCTCGAAGCGGTAGTGGTACCAGTGCCCGTTCTCGCGGAAGGGCACGCTCATATCGGTCTCCTTGATGCGGCCGCGCATCTCCTTGAAGAGCTGTTCGCGCAAGGGGGCCAACGGGGCGAGCACGGCCTCGGTGTACGTGTTCTCGGCCCGCAAGTGGTCGACCACGCGCCGGGTGTGGTCGTCCGGCACGGGGGCCTTGCGCTGCTCCTCGGTGAGGCGCATCCAATGGTAGGGGTCGTTGCGCACATGGCCATGCGCGGCGATGGGATGGTCTTCTTTGGCGGCCACGGGCGGGCGGGCCGGGATGGTCTCTGGCATGGTGGGGGCCGGCTGGCAGGAAAACAGCGCCGACAACGTGGCCGCAAGGACCACGACGGGTGCTTGGGGCATGGCTGTGCGCAGGGCGGGCGAAGTTATCATGGGCGGGCCGGCGATCGGCCCAGCGCCTGGTGGAGCATGGTCGGGGAACGCAGGTCGCCCAGGCCTTCCAGATGGATGCGATAGTACAGCAACAGATGGTCCAACAGCGGGCGGCGCAGGCGGGCGGGCACGGCCAGGGCGTCCATCTCCGTGAGCGGCACGCCCAGGAGCGCGGCCAGGGCGCTGCTGAGCTCGGGGTCGAGCGTGTGGCCGTGGCGGGCCCCGCCCTGCACGAAATGCCCTTCCACCGGGTCGAAGCGGTCTTCCCCCGCCGCCGGCGCCACCGGCCGGAAACCCAGATGCCCGGCCAGGTTCAACAGGAACACCACGGGGTAATGGGCCAGTTCGTCGGCCTCGTCCAGCACGTCGAGCGCCTCGTAGAGAAAGGCGGTGAGGCCGGGGTCGGCGCCATCGGTGCGCAGCACGCGGTAGAGCACCTCCTGCACGAACAGGGCCACGGCGGCGCGCACCGGGTCATGGTGCAGATGGCGGTAGGGCCGTTCCACGCGCATCTCGCGCACCTGATGCATGTCCCGCTCGGGGTGTTCGTCCAGCACCACCTCCAGCCGCCCCAGGGCCTGCAGCATGGCGGCCGCCGCCCCGCGCCTGCCGCCGGCGCGCACCAGGGCGCTGCGCAGGCCGGCATGCGCCGTCCACAAGTTGACCACCACGGTACGGTCGCCGTGGCGGACGGCGCGGAGCAGGATGGCGCGCGTGGTGATCAACATGGCGCAGGGTGGCGGGGCGCCGGCGGGACCCGTGATGGCGCCCTCACCGTACCACGAGCACCTTGGTGTTGCACTTGGTGGCCCCGTACCGGTCGCTGGCCATGATCAGATAGACGCCGGTGGCCACGCGGTCGCCGCCCATGTCGGTGCCGGGCCAAATGGCCTGCCCGCCCAATGAGGCGGTGCGGTACACCAGGTTGCCGGCCACGTCGGTGATCTTCACCTCGCTGTCGCGCACCAGGCCGGTGATCGCCACCGGGCCGGTGTGGGTCTCGCGCACGGGGTTGGGGAACACCTTGGCGCACTCGCTCGCCATGGCGCCTTCGGTGGCATCGCTGCGGTAGCTCACGATGCCCGCGTTGGTGCCGACGAACCCATCGCCGGTCACCCCGTCGCACGCGATGGTGTGCACCAGGTTGCTGGGCAGCGGGCTGTTCTCGGCGGTGAAATGGCTCACCAGGGTGCGCCCG
>JAVFAQ010000329.1:0-3489 GCA_034002325.1 Flavobacteriales bacterium
GGTGGGCCCGGCGGTCGGCCAGCACCCGTTTCGCGCCCTGGTCCCAGTGGTGCTGGGCCTGGTCGCCGTCCTGGGTCACTTCGTTGAGTTCGCTGCCGACGCGGCCGGCCATGCGCATGGCCGGGCTGTACCCGGCCAGTTCCAAGGCCGATCGATGGTCGCGGAAACGCAGGTGCAGGTGCTCCACGCTCACGCGCTCCAGGGCCAGCGCATCGGCCGATGGCACGCTGTCGGTCTTCCACACGATGTAGTTGGGCGCCCCGTGGCGGTCCAGTGCCGGCCGCAGGTCCACGTCCACCCCATGGATGCGCTCGATGGTGCGGTCGCCGCTGAAGAGCTGCCAAATGCTGAATTCCAGGAAGACCTCGCGGGCCATCAGCAGGGTGTCGGCGGGTTCGCCGTCGGTACGCGTCTCCATGATGCGCACATCGCTCAGGCGCAGGCCGGCCATGGGGAAGCGGGCGATGAGGGTGAGGTCCATGCCGCCCACGCTCACCGGGGCGTTGAGGTGGGCGTTGAGGCTGCGCACCAGGGCGGCCTTCACCTCGGGCTCATAGCGCTTGGCCACGATCACCAAGGCGGAGAGGGCCACCACGGCGAGCACGGCGACCAGGAGCAGGAGCTTGCGGAAACGACGGAGCATGGAAGGCCCGGCAGGGGATCCTCGCAAAGTACCGCTGCCGGTACCCGCATCAACGGCGGATCGCGTGCCGTTCGTTCACAGGGCGATGTTATCTGCCGGCGGCCTCACTTGCGTTTGGTGAGGAAGAGCAGCTCCTTGTCGGTGAGGTGGCGCCACCGGCCGCGGGGCAGGTCCTTCTTGGTGAGGCCGGCGAACACCACGCGGTCCAGCTTCATCACCTGGTAGCCCAGCGCCTCGAACATGCGGCGCACCACGCGGTTGCGGCCCATGTGGACCTTGATGCCCACTTCGCGCTTGGAGGCGCCGGCCACGTGGTCCACCTCATCGGCCTGGGCGGGCCCGTCGTCCAGCTCCACGCCTTCCACCAGCTGCACCATGTGGGCCTTGGTCACGGCCTTGTCCAGCACCACGTGGTAGATCTTCTCGGCGCCGTGGCTGGGATGGGTGAGCTTCTTGGCCAGGTCGCCGTCGTTGGTGAGCAGCAGCAGGCCGGTGGTCTGCCGGTCAAGCCGGCCCACGGGGTAGATCCGCTCGGGGCAGGCGTTGCGCACCAGGGCCATCACGGTGCGGCGGTCGCGCGGGTCGTCGGTGGTGGTGATGTGGTCCTTGGGCTTGTTGAGCAGCACGTAGCGTTTCTGCTCCATCCGCAGGCGTTGCCCGCCGTATTGCACCTTGTCCGTGGGGCGCACCTTGGTGCCGAGCTCGGTCACCACCTGGCCGTTCACGGTCACCACGCCGGCCTTGATCAGGTCATCGGCATCGCGGCGGCTGCACACCCCGCTCTGGGCCAGGAAGCGGTTCAGGCGCACGCTGCCGTCGCCGCTGCCTTCACCGCTCTTTTTCTTCCGGTCGCGCCAGGGCTGTGCGCCTGCCTGTCCGGTGGCCAGGGCGCCGGGGCGGGACGGGCGCGCGCGCTCATCACGGGCCGGTCGCCGGGGGCCGCCGTCGCGCCGTTCGTCGCGCGCGCCGGGGCGGGGGGCGGACCTCCGCTCACCGCGATCGGGGCCTTTGCTCCCGGCGCGGGCCGGCCGGCCGGCCGGCTTGTCCGTGCGCTTGCGGGCCGGCCTTTCGGCGCGCCATTCCTCCTCGCTGCGCTCACCGCGGCGCACCGCACCGGGGGGTCGGCGGCCGGCGCGCTTGGAGGCGGGTTTGCCGGCAGGGCGGCCGGGGCGCGGGCGCTTATCGGGGGCGGTCATGGATGGTGGGGTAGAACGCTTCGGGGATATGGTGGACGTACGGCTTGCCGCCGGGGTGCAAGATCACGCTCACGATGTCGAACCGCACGGCAAGGGTACGACCGGCCTCCTCCAGGTAGGCGTTGGCGGCCTTGATCAGATTGCCGCGCTTTCCCTTCTTCACGGCCTCCTCGGGCTGGCCGTACCGGGCGCTGCTGCGGGTCTTCACCTCCACGAACACCAGCTCCTGGCCGTGCTGGGCCACCAGGTCCACCTCGTGCCGGCCATGCCGCCAATTGCGGTGCAGCACCGTGTAACCGCGCTCCTCCAGGAAGCGCGCGGCCAGGTGTTCGCCCGAGGCGCCCGTGTCGTTATGCTCGGCCATCTGTGGACGGATCTTCGGGTAACCCTGTCGGGGGCACCCCGTTGAAGGGCTAAAATTGGGGAACATTCCATCCACCCCCACCAAAGCCGACCATCCTCCATGTTCCGATCCCTGCTTCTGATCGGGTCCGCAACTCTCCTGGCGATCCCGGCCCTGCACGCGCAAGCGTTCGAGGGCACCATCGAGTTCACCAAGAACACCGGCCCGGTGATGACCACCTACAAGTACCATGTGAAGGGCGACCGGGTGCGCATCGAGGAGGTGAGCTCCCGCGGCGAGGTGCAGGGCATCATGCTGGTGGACACCCGCGACAAGACCGTCACGGCCATCAGCCCCGAGCGCAAGCTGTACATGGACGTGCCCAACATGCGCCTGCCCAAGGAGGTGGAGACCACCGTGCAGAAGACCAGCGAAACGCGCGAGATCGCCGGATACACCTGCGAGAAATGGACCGTGCGCAGTGAGAGCGAGGACCGCCTGCTCACCTACTGGGTGGCCGCCGATGCCTTTGATTTCTTCATCCCGCTGCTGGAGACCCTCAACCGCAAGGACGAGCAGGCGCTGTTCTTCCTCCAGGTGAAGGATGCCAAGGGCGTGTTCCCCATGCTGGGCATCGAGCAGAAGATCGATGGTGCCGAGGTGAGCCGCCTGGCGGTGACCAAGGTGACCAAGGGCGCCCAGAAGCCCGGCCTGTTCGAGATCCCCGCCGGCTTCAACAAGTTCGAGCGGAATTAGGCCGTCAGGACCTGATCATGGAACAATGCCCCCGTAGCGCCTGCCTGGCCGGTAGGCAGGTCGACCCAAGTGGTCGACCGGACTACAGGTGACGACCGAAGCTCAGCGTCGCACCCTCAGGGGTCACGTTGAGCTTCGCTTTTGCACCCAGCACCAGCGCGCGGTTGTCGGCGATGTGGCCGGCGGGAAATCCGTAGCACACCGGGTAGCCGTAGGGCGCCACCGCCTCGGCGACCATCTCCTCCACCTCCATGCCGAAGGGGTCGGCCGGGTCCTTGTCGCGCATCTGCGTCATGGCGCCCACGACCAATCCGGCGAGCTCGCTGAACCAGCCGCCGTGCCGCAGGTTCTGCACCATGCGGTCCGCGTGGTAACGCAGCTCGTCCAAGTCCTCCAGGAACAGGATGCGGCCGCGTGGGTCGATGTCGTACGGCGTGCCGCGCAGGGAACAGAGCATGGAAAGGTTGCCGCCGGTGAGGATGCCTTCGCACTGGCCAGCGCGCGGAGCAGCGAGTGGTGAGTGGCGAGTGGCGAGTGCTGCTTCCGACACA
>JAVFAQ010000330.1:0-3481 GCA_034002325.1 Flavobacteriales bacterium
ACTTCGGCGAGCGCGAGAGCTGGGGCCAGAAGGTGATGTGGTACGACGGCGGGTTCCACGACCGCGGCTTCATGCACCTGGCCTTGGAGGAATGGACCGCGCCACCGGACAGCGTGCGCCGCAAGCGCACCAACGTCGCCCCCCACATGCGCATGCACGCCCGGGGCGACACCACCGAGTTCACCTTCGCCTGTGACAGCCTGTACATGTACGACGATGCGCGCGGCGGCTACGACCTGGTGGTGCCGGCCGGCGATGTCCGCTACACCCTGCACCCGGACAAGGGCCTCGTGCTTTGGCTGCGCGGCGAACCCCGTCCCGTACCAGACCCCGCATGACCACGCCCCTCCCTGCCCGCACCGCCCTGTTGTTCCTGCTTCTCGTTCTGCCGCACGTGCTGCCGGCGCAGACCAAGCGCGAGAAGAAAGTGGGGCCCGACGCCTTCGCAACGGCCGCCCGATGCGACACCCTGCCCTGGCAACTGGTGTGGGGCGACGAGTTCGATGGCGATGCGCTGGACCGCACCAAGTGGCGCACCTGGTTCCCGTATACCGAGGACGGCAGCGATCGCGGGCCCTCCACCCGCACCATGGGCACCAGCAACACGATCTTCCGCGACGACCTGGTGACCGTGGGCGATGGCCTGCTGCGGCTGGGCGTACGTGCGCAAAGCGGCGAGTGGTACGGCCAGCACAAGGAGCATGAGGCCGGCATGGTCCACTCCCTGGACCACGGCAAGTTCAGCCACGGCCGCTTCGAGGTGCGCTGCCGCATTCCCGCCGGCGCGGGGCTATGGCCGGCCTTCTGGGGCTTCGGCGGGGAGACCGAGATCGACGTGTTCGAGTTCTGCGGCGAGAAGCCCCGGATCATGAAGGGCGCCCTGCACCGTTGGGGCAAGCCCAAGTTCTCCAACAGCGGCAAGCACCGGGCGAAGGACCTCTCGAAAGACTTCCATGTGTACGCCGTGGAATGGGAGGGCGATGGCGTGAGCTGGTACCTGGACGGCGAGCTGGTGCATTACCGGGGCCGCTACGTGGACCGCCGGGGAAGGCCGCTGCCCGCGTGCGACCGGCCGGAGGGCACGTTCAATACCGCGCCGTACTTCCCCCGCGACAAGGACGGGGTGAACATCATCCTGGACCTGGCCGTCTCCGCGCGCAAAGGCTTCTGCCGCGGACCCAGGAAGCCCCGGCCCTGGCCCGAGGGCACCGCCTTGGAAGTGGACTACGTGCGCGTGTACCAGCGCGGGCGGTGAGCCTACTGCACGGTGGGGACCATGCCGCGCGTGCCCATGTCGATGACCTGGTCGCCGGCCGAGGGCTCGAACACGTTGTCGCCCGCCACGTCGATCCACTCGAAACTATTGTTGGTGCTGATCGACACGGTGATCACCACGTCGTCCGTCTCGTCGCCGGTGATCGTCAACGGCTCGGCGAAGATGCCCGTGACCAGGCAGGAGCCGTTGGGGATGGGCGACGAGTCGAAGATGGGATTGGGCACGGTGGTGGCGCCCGGCGGGGCCTGCCCCACGATGGGTTGCATGGGGACCGGCGGGTCGTTCACCTCGAAGGCCCAGAAGCCCTGCGGCTTGTCGTCGTTCACCACCACCGGCTGCTGGTCCACCTGGAAGGTGCCGATGTAGGTGTTGAAGCCGATGAAAGAGGCGATCGTGCCGCGCAGCTCGTGGACGCCCGTGCCGAAGATGGTGTCGGTATAGCGGAAGTCCACCTCGAAGTTCTGGTAGCCGATGGACACGCGCAGGTAGGGATAGGTGCCCGGCGGCAGTTGCGCCAGCGGGATGTCCAGGAAGGTCTCGCCCTCGCCCGCCAGCACCGCCTGCGCGAAGTCGATCGCATTGTCGCCGCCCGCGGTGGTCTCGGGCGCATGGTACACCACGGCGCCCTGGCCGGGCAACGTCCAC
Organism: Flavobacteriales bacterium; assembly: GCA_034002325.1. GTDB lineage: Bacteria > Bacteroidota > Bacteroidia > Flavobacteriales_F > PHOS-HE28 > PHOS-HE28. Next base: position 1,922 of record JAVFAQ010000330.1, read on the forward strand.
GCGGTGGGCGCGAACTCCACGTAATGGCCGGTCATCGCATTGAAGCGCGGGTGCTGGGCGCCATGGCCGGCGGGCACATCGGCGGGCTGGCCGTGCGAGTCCAGGCGCACCTGTGTGCTGTCGAAAGTGAACCGCAACACCAGGCGCGGGCCATCGTCACCGCCATTGATGGGCGGCACGGGGGCGGGATCGTCGTTCTTCTTGCAGGCGCCCATCAGCAGGGACAGGCAGAGGGCGGAAAGGATCGCGGAGGACAGCTTCATCGTACGGACATGAACGCCAAATCTACGGGCCAACGTACCCCCGTCCCGCCCATGTTAGTATGCGCGCATACCATTGATCGTCCTACCTTGGCTCCGACCACCTTCCATGAAGCCCGAAGAGACCATCGAATTCCCCATCCGCAAGGTGTGGAGCCGCATTGCGCGCATATACAACAACGAGGCGGCCAAGTACGGCGGCAGCATGGCCATCGGCCAGATCCTGCTGAACGTGGGGCCCGACGGCACGCCCAGCACCAAGCTCGGTCCGAAGATGGGCATGGAGAGCCGCAGCCTGGTGCGCACCCTGCAGACCATGGAAGGTGCGGGCCTGATCAAGCGGGTGCCCTGCCGCGAGGACAAACGCGTGGTGCGGATCCACCTCACCGCGAAAGGCAAGCAGATGCGCGACGTGAGCCGCAGCACCGTGATCCGCTTCAACGAGGCCGTGCAGCGGCGCTTCACCCCGGACCAGTTGCACAACTTCAGGCAGGTGATGTGCGAACTGGACCGGATACTCGAACAGGAACAACTCTTCTGAACACCGGATCCATGAGTGAGAGCGTGAAAGGGTGCGAGGGTGCAAGAGCGCGAGGGATGTCTCCCGCACTCTTTCACTCTTCAACCCTGAACGCGCTTCCGTGGTGACCACACTCCCCTACACATGAGCAAACGCAACATCCGCAAGGTCGCCGTGCTGGGCAGCGGCGTCATGGGCAGCCGCATCGCCTGCCACTTCGCCAACATCGGCGCCGAAGTGCTGCTGCTGGACATCGCTCCGAAAGAAGGCCCGCGCAACAAGATCGTGGACGACGCGCTCGCTGCGGCCATCAAGAGCAACCCCGCGCCGCTGTACGACAAGAAGTTCGCGAAACGCATCACCACCGGCAACTTCGACGACGACCTGCCCAAGATCAAGGGCTGCGATTGGGTGATCGAAGTGGTGGTGGAACGCCTCGACATCAAGCAGCAGGTGCTGGCCAATGTGGAGAAGCACCGCACGCCCGGCACGCTGATCACCACCAACACCAGCGGCATCCCCATCCGCGCCATCGCCGAGGGCCGCAGCGACGACTTCCGCAAGCACTTCTGCGGCACGCACTTCTTCAACCCGCCGCGCTATCTGCCGTTGCTGGAGATCATCCCCGGCCCGGACACGGACCCTGCGGTGATCGCCTTCCTGGAGGAATTCGGTCAGCGCAACCTCGGCAAGGTCACGGTGATCGCCAAGGACACGCCCGCCTTCGTGGCCAACCGCATCGGCGTGTTCGGCATCATGGACGTGTTCCACTTGGTCACC
>JAVFAQ010000331.1:0-3467 GCA_034002325.1 Flavobacteriales bacterium
CACGGCTCCGGCTCAGAACCAGAACCGGGCGCCCAGGGCGAAGTCCAGCTCGAGGCCGGTGGATGGGACCAGGTCCAACGTGGGCACCACTTCGGCGAAGATGTCCACCGGGGCCTGGTCGACCAGATAGGCCAGGCCCACCGGGAAACGCACGCCGAGGTCCAGCCGATCACCGTCGTGGTGGTGCCCGCCATGCCAATAGCGATGGCCGGTCCAGCTACGCAGGCGCAGCCCGGGCCCGTAGTAGAGCGGCAACCGGCCGGCGCCCACGTTGATCAGGTCGAAGTTGTGGAAGAGGTAGTCGCCGTGCAGGTGGAAGTAACCTCCACGCCCCCACCCGCCCCAGGCCAGGCCCATGCCGATGGCGTTGCGGCCGCCGGTCCATGCCTTGGCCGAAAGGCCCGTGGGTTCGCCCAACATGATGCCCAGCCCGAAGCCGCTGTCCTGCCCCTGCACGAGGGGCGCGGTGCCCAGCGCCAGCACCAGGATGGGCCATCGTCCGCGTGCCATGGTACAAAGATCGCGCAGGGTGCAAGGGAGCCGACGGCCGGCGGGCGTGTATTTTCGCCGCCCACGCACCCTCTCCCACGCCCCGTCGACCATGGTCATCGCCCCGCCCCGCACGCTCGACCCGCCCCTTGAGCGATTGGTGCGCCGGCTGCATGCCGACTTCGAGGAGCGCCGGCGCGAGCTGGTGGCCCGCCGCGACCCCGATCGTGCCGCGCTGCGCGAGGGCCCGCCCGCCTTCCGCACGGAAACGCGGACCGTGCGCGAGAAGGAATGGCAGGTGGCGGAGCTGCCCGACGGCCTGATGGAACGCCGGGTGGAGCTGATGGGCGGATGCAACCGGCCGGAGCTGATCGAGGGGATGAACGCCGGGGCCAAGAGCTACATCGCCGACCTGTGGGACCTGAACGCCGGGCAGAGCTGGTGGCTGGCGCGCGCCCACCGCCACATCCAGCGGGCCGCCCGGCGCGACCTGGCCTACGTGCCCGCCGAGGGCGGACGGGTGCGGATCAACCCCGCCACCGCCACGCGATTGATGGTGGCCCCGCGCCCGATCCCCGCCTTGGAGGCCGGGCTGTTGCTGGAGCACGAGCCGGTGGCCGCCTGCCTGTACGACCTGGTGGTGCTCATGTGCGGCAGCGCCGGCGAGCTGGTGGAGCGGCAGGGCCACGTGCTGCTGTACCTGCGCGATGTGCGTACCCAATTGGAGGCCCGCTTCTGGGCCGAGCTGCTCCATGCCTTGGAAGAGCACCTGGACCTGCCCACCGGCACCGTGCGGGCCACGATCATGATCGACTCGGTGACCGGCGCGCTGCAGGCCGAGGAGATGCTCTTCGAGATGGCCCAGCACGCCGCCGGCATGTCCTTCGACCCCCAGGGCTACACCGCCGACCTGCTCGCCCTGCACCAAGGGCCCGACGATGCGGTGTTCCCCGACCGTGAGCACATCGGCCTGAACAGCCCCTTCCTGCGCGCGCTCAGCCACCACTTGATCGGCATCTGCCACCGCCGGGGCTGCCACGCCATCGGGGCGCCGTCGTTCATGCTGCCCCCGCGCGACGCGAACAAGCCCTCCGCCGAATACCTGGCCATGCTGGCGGACAAGGAGCGCGAGGCGGTGGACGGCCATGACGGCACCATCGTGGTCCACCCGCTGATCGTGAACGCCGCCATGACGGAGTTCAACAAGAGCATGCCCCGCGCGCACCAGCTCTACTTCCAGCGGCCCGGGTCCATCGATCCCGCCATGCTCATGCGCCCGCCCGAGGGGGCGATCACCACGGAAAGCCTGCTGGGGGGCGTACGCACCCTGCTGCGCGCCCAGGTACAGCGGCTGGACGGGCAGGGCCGCGTGGTGCAGGGCAGCCGCCTGCACGACCGGTCGTCCGTGCGCCTGGCGGTGCGCCTGCTGTGGCAATGGACCAACCACCCCAAGGCCGTGATCACCGCCACCGGGCTGGAGATCCGGCCCGAGCTGGTGGGCTACCTGGTGCGCAAGGAGGCGGACAAGCTGTACGGCGCCGCCGGCCCCGAGGTGAAGGCGCATGCCGCCGCGGCGGTGAAACTGATCATGGACCAGGTCACCGCACCGCACCTGCCCATCGACCCGCTCTGAGCCCATGCCGCAGTGGATCCCCGTGACCGAACGCCTGCCCGAGGACGGCCGGCGCGTGCTGGGCCACGTGCCCGGCAACACCGTCTTCCTGCCGGGCGGCGGCGGGACCGAGCACCGGCCCGTGGTGGTGCTGCGCCTGCTGCGCGACCATTTCCTGCACCACCCCAGCCGCACGGGCTACACCGGCGCCCCCCACCTGTGGCAGGGCGAAGGCGGCAGCAACCAGTTCTTCGAGGCGGTGACCCATTGGATGCCGCTGCCCGAGGCGCCGTGAGCGGCCCGGGGCCCGGAACGCGAACGCCCGCCGGGCGATGGAACGACCGACGGGCGCTGACCGGGGAGCCGGCTACTTGATCACTTCGAGCAGCTCCACGTCGAAGATCAACGTGCTGTTGGGCGGAATGGCCCCGCCCGGCGCGCCGCCCGGCCCGTAGGCCAGGTCGCTGGGGATGTAGAACTTGTACTTGGCCCCTTCGCTCATCAGTTGCAGGCCCTCGACCCAGCCGGGGATCACCTGGCCCACGCCGAACACCGCCGGCTGGCCACGGCCCACGCTGCTGTCGAACTCGGTGCCGTCGATCAATGTGCCGGTGTAATGCACACGCACTTGGTCGTCAACGGTGGGCATGGCGCCCTTGCCTTCGGCGATCACCTCGTACTGCAGGCCGCTCGCGGTGGTCTTCACCTGCTTGCGTTCGGCGTTGGTCGCCAGGAAGGCCCGCCCCTTGGCCAGGTTCTCCTCGCCCTTGCGCTCCTCCTCGGCCCGCATCTCCTCCTGCATGCGCTGCATGTAGCCTTGGACCACTGCGCCCATGGTCTCCTCGTCCATCGCCAGGCTGCTGTCCAGCCCGTCCCGCAGGCCGTCCCGCAGGGCGTCCACGTTGATGCCCTCGAGCTTGTTCATCCTGAAGTTGCCACCGATGTCGGCACCGATCGCATAGCTCACGGTGTCCATCTCGGTCTTCAGTTCGGTGCGGCCCTTCTGGCCTTGGGTACATGCGCAGAGCGCGGTGCTGGCCACGGCCAGGACAAGGAGTCGTGTGGTCATCAACGGTTTTTGGATGAGGGCGCGAAGGTAGGCAACCGGTCTACGGTACCTGTCCTTCCTGGGTGGCGGTGGGCACGGTCCCGCCCACGGTGCCCAGGATGATGTCGCGGTCGTTGGCGGCACCGGTGTACTTCACCTGGCCGTCCAGGTTCACATCGGCACCGTGGTAGCCGGTCAGCACCTCGGTGGCCACCTGCCCGCCCACGGCGGAGAGCACGGGGTCGCGGTCGTTGCTCGGGCCGGTGTACTTCACCGTGCCGTCGCCGTTCACGTCGCCCGGCCACAGCACGCGCAGGC
>JAVFAQ010000332.1:0-3452 GCA_034002325.1 Flavobacteriales bacterium
ACATCAATGTGGCCACCGGCATCTCGTACACCATCAAGGAGTACCACATCACCGACGTGGTGCTGGGCCTCACGCGCGAGGGCTTCGACGCCGAGCCCCAGTTCGGGTCGCTCACCGATTCCGTGGTGCAGCGCACCAGCAAGGCCGTGTTCGTGTACCGGCCGCTGCAGCCGCTGGGCACCATCAAGCGCATCGTGGTGGCCGTGCCGCCCAAGGCCGAGTTCGAGAGCGGCTTCGTGCGCTGGTTCGACCGCATCAAGGCGCTGACCAAGCAGACCGGCGCCACCATCCGCTTCCATGGCGCGCCCGGTACGCTGGAGCGCCTGCGCATACTGTGCGAGCGCGGGAGCGACCCGCTGCCGGCCACCTACACCCCGCTCGATGCCTGGGAGGACTTCCTGATCATCGGCCGTGAGCTGGGCGGTGACGACCTGCTGGTGACGGTGAGCGCGCGCCGCAACTCCATGAGCTACGACCCGCTGCTGGAGAAGCTGCCCCGCCAGCTGGGCCGCTACTTCACCGAGAACGGCTTCCTGGTGGTGATCCCCGAGCAGCTCGGCGAGGACATGACCGGCAAGAGCGACCTGAACCCCAGCATGAGCGACGTGCTGGAAGAGGGCGTGAAACAGCTGGACAGCGCCGGCCGCTTCGTGAAGAAGGTGTTCACGGGGAACAAGTAGGGGTTCACGGTCCGTGGCCCGGCCCCGTGGAGCAACTATATTCGGCGACCAAAGCACCGGACCATGACCCGCACCCTGCTCGTTCTTGCCCTGGCCATCGCCGTTACGGCCGATCTCGCCGCCCAGCAATACAAAGTGATCACCATCGTGGAGAGCATCGTGCCCATGGGCATCGGCCGCTCACGCATGATCGAGCACACCTCCACCCTGAACGTGGATGATGCCACCACCTCACGCACCGACGGCAAGGACAGCGACCAAGGCAGCGTGAAGCGCAAGGACCTGAAGATCGACGGGTTCAACGAGACCAAATTGCTGAACTTTTACAGCGGCGTGGGCATCAACTTCCAGAACATCGCCAGCAACGATGCGATGATCTCCGACAAGGTGAACAAGCTGGCGCAGGAAGGCTGGACCCTGACCTTCGTGACCAGCGGCGTGGAAAGCGATGCCGGGAAGAGCGACGGCACCGGCATCTTCATCACGCGGATGTTCTTCTCCAAGCCGAACTAGCCGGACAACATCTTCTCTTGCGCGGCGCGGACCGGGCGCGCGGGCATGGACGGCACCACCGCCGCCGGCGCCGGGGCACGGTACACCTCGGAGGCCCCTCCGCCAGGGATGGGAGCGGTGGCTTGCCACGGCCCGGGCCATGCGGCACCGTGGAGCGAGCCGCCTTCGCCCTGCTCCACGACCACCGGACCCCACGGGCAATGGACCGCCGCGGCACCACCAGGCCACCGCGCGGGAACGACCACCGGGCGAAGGGGCGGCCGAACACCCCCACGAAAACCGCCAATTCGTCCGCTAAGCCCCGTCCCCGCTGGACTTTCTGGCATGGCGACCCCGGATCGGCTGCCAGTTGGGCGGTCGTACCTTCACGGTGCGGGGCTTGATGGACGGGCACCGCCTTCAAAGCCACAACCCGACACGGACCGAAGCACCTGTACCGCCTCCCGCCATGCAGCGGGAACCTTGGGCCGGCTTTGATGGTGCAACAAGTAAGAACCAAAACCGACAGGTGGGAAGCCTGTTCGACATTAAAAACCAACAGGCGGGAAGCCTGTTAGCCATGGACCTCAACAAATTCACCATCCGCTCACAGCAGGCCATCCAGCAGGCGCAGACCATCGCCGCAGGCTACGGCCAGCAGATGATCGAGAACGGCCACCTGCTCAAGGGCATCCTCGAAGTGGACCCCGACGTGACGCCCTTCCTGCTGAAGAAGCTGAACGTGCCCGTGCCCGTGATGGGCCAGGCGCTGGACCGCATCGTGCAAGGCTACCCGAAAGTGAGCGGCGGGCCGATCAGTCTTTCCCGCCACAGCAGCCAGGCCCTCACCCACGCCCTGGCCGCGCTGAAGGAATTCGGCGATGAGTTCGCCAGCGTGGAGCACATGCTGCTGGGCATACTCGAGAGCGGCGACACCGTGAGCCAGTTGCTGAAGGACAACGGCGTGAACCGCAAGGACCTGATCGCCGCGATCAAGGAGCTGCGCAAGGGCGCCAAGGTCACCAGCCAGAGCCAGGAAGAGACCTACAACGCGCTGAACAAGTACGCGAAGAACCTCAACCAGCTCGCCAAGGACAACAAGTTGGACCCGGTGATCGGGCGCGACGAGGAGATCCGCCGCGTGCTGCAGATCCTTTCGCGCCGCACCAAGAACAACCCGATCCTGATCGGTGAGCCCGGCGTGGGCAAGACCGCCATCGCCGAGGGCATCGCGCAACGCATCGTGAGCGGCGACATCCCCGAGGACCTCAAGGACAAGCAGGTATTCAGCCTGGACATCAGCGCGCTGATCGCCGGCGCGAAGTACAAGGGCGAGTTCGAGGAGCGCCTCAAGGCCGTGGTGAAGGAAGTGGTGGCCGCCGATGGCCGCATCATCCTGTTCATCGACGAGATCCACACCCTGGTGGGAGCCGGCGGCGGCGAGGGCGCCATGGACGCCGCCAACATCCTCAAGCCCGCCCTGGCCCGCGGCGAGCTGCGCAGCATCGGCGCCACCACCCTGAACGAGTACCAGAAGTTCTTCGAGAAGGACAAGGCCCTGGAACGCCGCTTCCAGAAGGTGATGGTCGATGAGCCCTCGCCCGCCGACGCCATCTCCATCCTGCGCGGGCTGAAGGAGAAGTACGAGAGCCACCACAAGGTGCTGATCAAGGACGCCGCGATCATCGCCGCCGTGGAGCTGAGCACCCGCTACATCGCCGACCGCTTCCTGCCGGACAAGGCGATCGACCTGATCGACGAGGCCGCCAGCAAGTTGCGCATGGAGATCAACTCCAAGCCCGAGGAGCTCGACGAGGTGGACCGCCGGATCATGCAGCTGGAGATCGAGCGCGAGGCCATCAAGCGCGAGAATGATGAGGCCAAGCTCGCCGAGTTGAACAAGGAGATCGCCGAACTCAGCGGCCAGCGTGATGGCTTCAAGGCCCGCTGGGAAAGCGAGCGCGCCTTGGTGGAACGCATCAACAGCGCCAAGGACCAGATCGAGCAACTGAAGCACCAGGCCCAGCAGTACGAGCGCGAGGGCGACTTCGGCAAGGTGGCCGAGATCCGCTACGGCCGCATCCAGGAGACCGAGAAGGAGGTGGAGGCCGCCAAGGCCGAGCTCCAAACCATGCAGGCCGACAGCAAATTGATCAAGGAAGAGGTGGACGTGGAGGAGATCGCCGCCGTGGTGAGCCGCTGGACGGGCATCCCCGTGACGCGCATGCTGGAGGCCGAGCGCACCAAGCTCCTGAAGCTGGAGGACGAGCTGCACAAGCG
>JAVFAQ010000333.1:0-3446 GCA_034002325.1 Flavobacteriales bacterium
CCAGGCGGTCCATGCGCAGCCGTGTGCGTTCGGTGCGTGCGGTGATCAGCGGGGTGATCCGGTCCACGCCCACTTCCACGGCCTTCTCCACGAACCATTCGAAGCGGTCCATCTGCTTGGTGGGGGCCACCGCCAGATGGATGCGGGCCGGGCGCTCCGGCGGATGCTCCGTGCGCTCCAGCACGCGGGCGCGCACATAGCGCTTGTCCAGGTCGATGAGCTCGGCCACGGCGGTGGTGCCCCGCCCATCGAGCAGGCCGATGCGGTCGCCCGCGCGCAGCCGCAACACGTGCAGGGCGTGGTGGGCCTCCTCGGAAGGCAGGTCCACCGGGTCGGTGCCCAGGTCGGGGCTATGGAACAGGTGCATCGGTGGCGTGTTCGGACCGAAGGCCCGGTCATTTCCGGCGGAAGTCCAGCTTGTGGAAGTGGAAGTCCGGGCTGTGCAGGTCGATGGTGAAGTGCGTGATCCGGTGGTCGGTGTCGAAGTGGAAGGTCACGTAGCCGGGTTCCAGGAAGGGATCGGCGTGCTGCCACTGCCAGGTATCGTGGTGCCAGTGGATGAGCGTACCGGTGAAGAGCTCGGGGGCCGGGCGCAGCGTGAGGGTGGCCGCGCCGCGCGCCTCGGTGATCACGGCCTCGCCGTAGACCTTGTCCACGTACGTGCCGGTGAGCTCGGCGGGCGGTGCGGTGGGCTTGGTGCGCAGTCGGCGCGCCGTGTAGCGGTCAGTCACGCGCTGGGCGTCCTGCTTCGCCCGGGCCTCCAGGCGGGGCAGCATGGTGGCCACGGGGTCTGCGGTGCCGTCGCCCAGGTACAGGTCCAGCACCTTGTTGGTCACCGCGAACACGCAATAGCTCTCGCCGTTGCCCAGGGCGATCACGGCCAGGTCCTTCTCGGGCACCACGGCGTGGTTGAGGATGAAGCCGGGCATGCCGCCGCTGTGGGTGATCACGCCGTGGCCGTTGAAGTCCTCCAGGAACCAGCCCAGCGCGGCGCCCGATCGGCGGCCGGCCATGGGCAGGTGGTTCGCGGTGATCTTGCGGAAGGTGGCCGCACTGAGGAAAGGCTTGCCGTTCCATTGGCCCTCATCGGCCCACATGGCGTCCCACTTGGCCAGGTCCTCCACGCAACTGTTGATGCCCGTGGCGCCATCGGCCCCTTGCAGCGCCTGGTAGGGCATGCTCTTCTGCGGGGCCTTGGGGTCCTGGCCCTTGCGCACGTGGGGCAGGGCCACATCGGTGAAGCGGGCCAGGTCGGCGGTCTCCACGGTGGTGCGCGTCATGCCCAGCGGCCGGATGATGCGCTCGGTGATGAAGTCGTCCCAGGTGAGTCCGCTCACCCGCTCGATCAACTGTGCGGCCGCGATGAACATCAGGTTGCTATAACCGAAATCCGTACGGAAACCGTGGGAGAGGGGTTCGTTGGCGTGGCGGCGAAGGATCTCGGCCTGGTCCATGTGGGTGCCGTACCACAGCAGGTCGCCATCGAACGTGCCCCGTCCGCTTCGGTGGCTCAACAGGTCGGTCACGGTGAGGTGCGCGGTCACGTAGTGGTCGGGCGTGGCGAATTCGGGCAGATGACGGCGCACGGGATCATCCCAATGCAATTCGCCTTCGTCCACCAACAAGCCCACGGCCGCAGCGGTGAAGGCCTTGCTCATGCTCGCGATGAAGAAGATGCTTTGCGGGGTCACGGGCCCGGGCTTGGCCAGGTCCAGCTTGCCGTAGCCCTTGCTCCACACGAGCTGCCCGTCCTGCACGATGCCCACGGCCAGGCCCGGCTGGTCGAACTTGTTGACGGCCTCGGCGATGTAGGCGTCCAGGGCGGTGAGGTCGGGCTGCTGGGCCGGCAGCAGCAGCGCGCCCGCGAGGGCGGCGGCCAGGGTGAGGGTACGCAAGCACATGGCGCGAATATCCGGAACCTGGCCGCGATGGGCCGACGTGGTCATCGTGGCGGGGGGCGTGCTTGGCCGGAAAGGCCGAAGGTTCGCCGCGACATGGGGGGCGGTCCGTGGAGCGCCAGGTGCGGTGGCCATTGCTCAAGGTTCGATCCGAAGACCGGATATTCCTGCCATCCACAAGCGCTGGTGATGGGAATTGGGGTGTGGCGGTGGGTCGTCATTTCGGGCGTTACCGCTAGAAAACCATTAGCGGGAAAACGCTATACTTGTCCTTGGCCATGCGCCGGTGCATGGCTGCCACCAAACCCGACGCCCCATGAAGAACCACATCACTCCCCATTGGAAGGCCCTGCCGGCAACCGCTCTGCTATGGCATACCCTGCCCGCCCACGGGCAGGTGGTCACTGTACCATTGGCCTGCCATGTGATGGTGCCTGGCGTGGGCGGCACCACCGGTCCTGGCGGCGATGTGGGCCATGGCGGCATTGTGATGATGCGCGACCCGTATGCAGGCGGCAACTTCACGTTCATTGGCGCCACCGGGCCGCAATGGACCCTGCTGGGCGACCTGTCCTTCCCCACGCTGGGCACACCACCTGCGCCACCCGTGCAGGGGCTGGCGACCGGCCTCACCCAGAACATCAGGTCCTACAACAAGATCCTCCGCCAATCGGAGGAGAACACCCCCAGCACCAATGCGCGCAGCAAGGGACGCGTGACCATCGAGTACACCCTGGAGGAGTGCGACCAGGTGATGACCTTCGACATCTACAAGCGCTGGGGCGATCCGGCGGTGGACTATTACAACTTCCGCTATGCGCCCCCGATCGTGGGGCCGGATTGCTGGGCCGATGGACTGATCACCTTCTCCGTGGACCAGGTGAGCAGCGACAATGCGCTGGACGCCATCGGGTTCGATCAGTACTACTGGATGTTCACGAACATGGCCGACGACGTATTGCCATCAGGGGCGTTCTACACTTCAGCGGACCGGAGCTCGGTCACCATCAACCAGGACTCATTTGACAATCCACCGTTCGCCACATGGCTGGGAGTTGGGGGGCCATATACGATCCAAGTCTGTTTCGGCCGGGCCAATCCATGGGACGGCGGGACCGCTGACGATCTTGTCCAAGCCACCACGGGACACACCTGCGTGACCAAGACGATCCACGCTGCACCGGTGGAGCCGGTGTTCACCCCACCGATCCCGGATTGCGTATCGACGGGCGCCACTGCGTTCCCGGCCACGATCACATACGACCCCGTGGCCGGGTACACCTACGACTGGGCCTGCACCAACAGCAGCTGGACCCTGACACCCGGCACGGGCACCCTGGCCGTGAGCACCATGGACGGCAACCCCGGAACCCTGATCCTGACCATGACCGGCCCCTGCGGCACCCAGGCCTACCAATACCCCGTGGGCCGCACATACACCAGCGATCAGTTGGTGGCCTCCGAAACCTGCGTGGACGCCGGGGGCACCGTGACGATCACCACCGGCGACTCGCCCCTGGTGCCCACGTGCTGGACCGCATCGCCCGC
>JAVFAQ010000334.1:0-3427 GCA_034002325.1 Flavobacteriales bacterium
ATGCGCGAGATGTACCGCGATGCGCCGGACGGCCTGAGCGGCAACGAGGATTGCGGCCAGATGAGCGCGTGGTACGTGCTGAGCGCACTGGGCTTCCATCCGATCGCGCCGGGCGCTCCGGAGTACAGTCTCGGTGTGCCCTTGTTCGATACGGCGACGATCCATCTGCCCAGCGGCACGGACCTGAAGATCACCAGTACCGCCGAAGCGGGCCATCGCGACCATGTGGTGCAGGCCCTTTGGAACGGTCGCGAGCCGGGCCTCTTCCGCCGCCTGGACCACGCCACGCTCACGGGCGGCGGCACATTGCACTTCGACCTGGGCCCACGGCCGGGATCCGCACCGGTGCGCGTGGTGCGCGAGACCGACCGCCGTGCGCGCGGCCCCCTGCCCGCCGCCATCATCCAGGCACCTGCACGCACCTTCACCGACAGCCTGGAAGTGACCGTGAGCGCCGTGCCCGGCCCGTGGGAGATCGTGATCGGCACGGAGCAGACCACCCGCAGCGGCAAGGACGACCCGCGCGTGGTGAAGGACCGCGTGACCCTGTACAAGAGCGGCACCGTGCGCGCCCGCACCACCGACGGCGCCGGGAACTTCGGCCCGGAAACCGTGGCGCATTTCGTACGGCGCGACAGCGAGCGCTCCGTGGAACTCCTGAGCGAATACGCCGCCCAATATTCCGCCGGCGGCGACAACGCATTGATCGACGGCCTGCGCGGCGGCAACGATTTCCGTACCGGCGAATGGCAGGGCTATCAAGGGCAGGACGTCACCTTCATCGTGGACCTCGGCAAGCCCATGCGGGTGATCAAGCTGGGCCTCGGCGCCTTGCAGGACGCGCGCAGTTGGATCTGGCTGCCCGCCGAGGTGGAGTTCGCCGTGAGCCTCAACAAGCGGCAATGGAGCGGCATCACCGTGACGCACGACGTGCCCCGCGAGCAAGAGGGCGGGATGGTCCGCGAGCTATGGACGGACCCGATCGACATGCGCGTGCGCTACGTGCAGGTCACCGCGCGCAACGCGGGACCCTGCCCGCCCGGCCATTTCGGCGAGGGCGGCGCGAGCTGGGTCTTCCTGGACGAGCTGCTGATCGGCACGGAGTGACCCCGGAACGAAAGAGGCCCGGCGGGATCGCCGGGCCTCTTCCATAACGGTCGTTCGGTCAGTGTACCACTTGGATGCGCACGTCGTGCCAGCGGTCCCCGCTTTGCACGCGCACCATGTACATGCCCGTGGCCAGGCCGCTCAGGTCGGCCGTGCCCATGGTGCCGCCCTGGAGCAGGTCGGCATGCTCGGCCACCACCCGGCCGCTCAGGTCCGTCACCCGCAGGCGGGCATCGCTCCAGGCGGGATCATCGATCCGCACGCTGAGCAGGCCCGTGGTGGGGTTGGGGAACACGCTGATCCCGGCCTCGGCCGCAGCGTCCACGCCCAGGCTGCCGCAGGCCACGGTCCATGACAGGGGCAGGCCCACGCCACCGTCCTCGCACGAGCCGGTGGCGTCGGCCAGGATCCGCAGGGTGAGCACGTTGTCGGGGTTCTGGGACATCATGGCCAGGCCGGACAGGTCGCCGCCGAAATTGCCCTGATAGAGCACCAGGGCGGACTCGTCGCCGCCGTTGTACAGCACCACCTGATCGCCCGGCAGCATCAGGCCGCCTTGGAAGGAGAGCAGCACCGGCTGGCCCACGGCCGCGCGGTAGGTGTACCAACGGTCCTCGTCGTTGGTGTAGCAGTAGCCGTAGTTGTCCGGGCCGCAGCTTTCGATCACGCACTGCTCGGTGGTGTGGGTGAGGGTGTCGCTCTCGTAGAAGCAGGTCGGGTTGTCCAGGGAGCGCACCTCGAACTGCGCCGGTTCGTCCACCGGGTACGGGCCGAACGCGTAGGTGCCGATGGCATTGGCCACGATGGCTTCACCGGTGATGGTATTGAGCAGTTCCAGGCCCTCGGGCACCGGCGCGGTGGACACATCGACCTCCACCGAGTAGCTGCGGTAGGGGCAATCGGCCACGATCGCGTAGTTCACCCCCGGCGCCTCGCAGCCCTCGCAGAACACGCTCCACTCCCAGGGGTCGTAGTTCGTGGAGGTGGAGCACTGGATGATGCCGTCGGAGCTGACCGTCATGTACAGGTTGCCCGTGGTGGAGGTCACGTCCACCGCGTAATAGTTGCCCGCCGTGCTGAGCACGCCGCTGCCTTCGGGCCCGAAGTTCGATGTGGCGGCGTTGGTGTGGCTGAACAACACATCGCCCGTGGCGTCCGGGCCGTCGTAAATGACCATTTGGTCCCAGGTGCTGCTCTCGATGGTGCCCCGTTGGAAGGTGAGGCGCAGCGAACCCGTGCTGCCGGGCAAGGCGTATGCCCATGCCGTCTGGTCGTTGGCCACGTAGCAATAGGTCTCCTCGATCGCCGTGGCGCCGCACACCACCTGCGGGCACAGGGGGTTGACCAGGGTGCCGGACGACACCACGCACAGCACGTCGCTTTGGATCATCAGCACCACCGGCACGCCCGAAGTGAAGGGTCCGGCCTGGTAGGTGCCGATGGCATCGACGGTGATGGCCGGTGCGCCGCCGGTGTTGGTGATCTCCCACTCGGCCTCGGAACCCATGTCCGTCACCTCCACGTCCACATAGTACTGGAAGTTCTCACAGTCCTGCACCACCGCGAAGGTGGCCTGCGGCATTGCGCAATCCAGGCACACCACCTCCCAATGCCATTCGGTCTGCGAGCCGCTGGAACAGCTCACCGAGCCGTCGCTGGTCATCACCATGAAGAAGGCACCGGTGCTGGAGAACACCTCGAGGCCGGCCAATTGGAACTGGCTCGTCTGCGTGTGGTTGAACAGTTGGTCGCCCGTGGCATCGGGGCCGTCATAGATGGTGAGGTGGTCGAAGGTGGCGGATTCGATGCTGCCCGCGGTGAAGGTGAGCCGCAGGGCGCCCTCGCCCACGCCCTGGTAGCCCCACGAGGTGTTGTCGCTGTTCACGTAGCAATAGCTCTGCTGCAGGGCGGGCTCGCCGCAATGCACGAAGGCCGGGCAATCGCCGGAATCCGTGATCGTGCCCAGGTCCAGGTCGCACAGGTCGTTGCTCTCATGCTGCAGTTGCACGTCCACGGATGAACCCGTGCCGAAGGGGCCCAGCACGGTGATGCCCGTGCCCACGCCGGTCTCGGTCACGGGGTCGCCGCCGTTCACGCTGTACACCAGGTCCACCGTGGCGCCGCTGCCGGTGCTGGTGATGTCCAGCTCGATGGTGTACTCGCCGACCTCGCAATCCTCATCGAGCGACACGGTGGCCGTGGGGATCTCGCAATCCAGGCACACCACCTCCCACTGCCATTCGGTCTGCGAGCCGCTGGAGCAACTGATGATCGCGTCGCTGGTCATCACCATGAAGAAGGAGCCGGTGGTGGAGAACAC
>JAVFAQ010000335.1:0-3427 GCA_034002325.1 Flavobacteriales bacterium
GTCCGTGCGGTTCAGGTTGCGGTCGTTGCTGATGCTGTACGCCTTCAGCCGCAATTTGCCCTCGGGGGGCAGCAGGTACTCCAGCTGGAAGTCGCCGATCAAGGTGTTGTTCGCCTGGCTGGCCGACGCGCCGTACTGCACGCCCAGGTTGGTGTTCAGCAGCAGGCGCTCGTTCAGCAGCTGGGTGCCCACGGCCAGCTCCAGCTCGTCCTGCGTCAGGTTGTTGCCCGGACGGTAGTTCACGCCGAGGTCCAGGTCGCTGCTCAACTTCGAGAGCCAGTTGCTCACCTGGTTGCTGAGCAGCTCGCTGCCGGTGGTGCCCGCCGCCGCACCGCCCGAGAGGTTGCCCCCGCCGCCCAGGGACGAGGGCTGCATGAAGCGGTTGAGCACGATCAGCGCGAACACCTGCTGGTTCAGTTCCTGCTCGGTGCTCAGCACGCTGTTCACCTGGGTGCGCACGCTCTCGTCCACCGTGGGCAGGCGCACCTCGAAGTCGATCGCGGGGTTCAGCAGCCGGTCGCGCAGGTGCATGGTCACGTCCACCGGCACCCGGCGCCGGTAGGCCTCGTTCTTGTCGAACATGATGTCGTACAGCGGGGCGCGCACCCGGTACACGGCGCTCAGGTCCAGCTGGGCGTCGAAGGGGTCGCCGTACCATACGATGCGGCCGCCGGGTTCGATCTGGAAGCGCTTGTTCACCACGTTGCGCAGGGTGAACAGGTAGTCGCCATCGGTCACCTCCACCTGCCCGCGCATGGCGAAGGCGCCGGTCTGGGCCACGGTCATCTCCAGGTTGCCCCGCCCGCGCCCGGAGAGGATGTCGCCCACGGTGGGGTCGAAGATCAGCTCGAAGCGCGCATCGGGGGTCACCTCCACGTTGAGGTCCAGGGATATGCCGCTGAGGTCCACGGAGGGCTCCTGGTCCACCAGGCTGTCGCCGGCGGTGAAGCGCACGAAGCCGATGGCGGACACTTCGGTGCTGCCGCCCACCGGCAGGTGGATGTCGGTGCCCGGCCCGGTGCGCGCGTCCACGCTCACCTCCATGCTGCCCGCGCGCCCGCTCAGCTCCAGGTCGCCCGTGCCGTAGGCCTTCCCGTAGTACAGGCTGTTGTGGTGGGCGGTGGTGTTGAGCACCAGCAAGTGGTCCATCCGGCCCCAAACGTTGTAGTCCCAATCCTTGAAGCCGTGGTGCAGGATCGTGGCGCCCACCCGCGCGGTGCCGCCCTCCTCGTCATGCACGGTCACATGGTCCAGTGCGAACATGTCGGGTTCGATGCTCACGGACCTGCTGAAGCGGTACAGGGTGTTGAGGTAGTCGATGCGCAGCCCGGCGTCCTGCAGGTCCAGGCCGCCGCGCACCTCGGGCATGGCCAGCGGGCCGGTCATGGTCACCTGGCCGGTCACCCGGCCTTGGATGTCGCTGATGCCCTCGGGCAGGTACGGGTCGATGAACCGCAGGTCGAAACGGTCCATCACCAGGCGCAGGTCCAGCTCGTTGCCGGGGGCCAGGCTCATTTCACCGGCGAAGTCCAGGGCCTTGATCGCACCGCGCTGCACGTCGCCCTCCATGGTGATGGCCCGTTGCCCGTCGGTCCAGCGGGCATCGAAGGTGATGTCGCCCAGGGGCCGGTGCTCCACATGCACGCTGTCCAATTCCACGTGGCTCAGCACGAAGGGTGCCCCGTACAGGGCATGGACGCGGCCGTGGGCATTGACGGTGCCGTGCAGTTGCGGCCCGTCGATGAAGGGGGCGAGGTTGGCGATCTGCACCTTGTGCAGGGTGAAGTCCAGGTGGGCGGTGGTGTCTTTCGATACGGTGCCGTTGATGCCGATGCGCTGCCCGGCGTTGAACAGGTGCAAGGGTTCGAGGAAGACCGTGGAGGAGTCGATCTCGATGCGGGTGTGCTGGGTGGTCTCCCAGTTGCCGCGGCCCAGGTGGATGCGCGAGGGCAGCAGGTCAAGGGAGAGCGCCCCCATGCCGCGCACCTCGCCCAGCATGGCCAACTGGCCGTTGGTGCCCGAGTTGCTGTCCGACCAGCCCATGGCCATGTCCAGCTCGTCCTGGTACGCCTTGCCGGTGATCGACGCGCCGGAGACCCAGATGCTGTCGCCCCACATCACCCGCTCGCCGTCGAGTCCGAAGACCAGCACGTCCATGGTCTTGTCCGCCACCAGGTCCACGTGGGTGGCGCGCAGGCCGCGATAGGTGATGCCGGGCAGCCGGGCGGAGAGGCCGATGCCGAAGGAGCCGCTGTTGAGCCACCCGTCGATGGTGCCGCCGCTGTCCACGTGCAGGCCGGGCACGAACAGGTCGAGTACCGTGCGCGTGTCCTTGGTGCGGACGGTGAAGCGGAAGTCCTGGCGCTCCTGGGCATAGGCCACCTCGTCGCGCAAGGCGGGGAAGGCGCTGTAGATCACATGGGCCACGGCGCGGGGCAGCCGGGTGGGGAGGAAGTCGCCCACCACTTCGGCATCGGCCATGTCCGCCGTGAGCTGGATCACGTTCCGCCCCGCGCGGCGGTCGCTGGTGAGCAACAGGTCGCCCAGGTCGTGCTCGCCGCGGTCGTCGCAATAGGAGATGTCGGCGAACTCCAGCCGGCCCTGCAGGCTGTCCGGGGCCAGGCGGCCCTCTGCGGCGATGGCCATGCTGATGGTGCTGTACGCTTGGTCGGTCACCAGGCCGAAGGCGCGCAGGTCGGCATGCTGCACCATGGCGGTGAAGTCCACCTGCGGCCATTGCCCGGTGAGGTCGGCCAGCCCGTTGAAGTCGAGCACCAGGTGTTGGTCGTTGGCGTGCAGGGCGCCGTTGAAGCGGTTGGGCTCCAGGTGGCCGCTGGCCGTGACCCCGGTGATGCGCGTATCGTTCACGGTGATCAACGGGAAGTCGCCTTCCACCGTGGCCTGCATGGCGGCCAGGCTGCGCCCGTGCCCCTCGATGCGGATGTTGGCGGCCATGGCCCCGAGGGCGGGCAGATGGATCAACGGCCCGGGCCGGAAGTCCGCGGTGGCCAGCCGCCCGCTGAGGTGGAAGACGGGCGCACCCTGCGGGCGCTGGTAGCTCAGGTCGGTGCGCAGGGTGCCCAGCGCGGTGTGCGAGGTGCCGTAGGCGGTGAAGGCATGGACGAAGCCGGTGAAGTTGCCGGCGAAGCGCAGGTCGCCCAGGGCCCGGATCTCGGGCGGCAGCATCAGGCGGCCCTGGTCCTTGAAGGGCGGCATGGGCAGCGCGGCCAGGTCGGTGTACATGGTGCGCAGCTCGTCCACGTCCACCAGCATGAAGGTGTTGGCGAAGTCGGGCAGGCCGGTGAGCTCGGCGTGGCCGCGGAAGTGGGACCGCTCGCCGAAACGGATGACCAGGTCGCGGCCCTTCATTTCGCTCACCGGCCCCCGTACCCGGCCGCTGATGTGGATGGGCAGTTCGATGCCCTCG
>JAVFAQ010000336.1:0-3419 GCA_034002325.1 Flavobacteriales bacterium
TCCGGGCCCGATCGCGGCCAGGATCGCGTCCATCGAGCCGGCCAGCAGGGGGATGTTGATCCGCCAGGCCAGTCGCCCCTCCTCCTGCCAGTACAGGTTCTTCATCAGGAAGCCGATCACGCCGGGTTCCTTCACGTGCTTGGCGATGTGGGCCTCCACCTCCTTGCGGCCCACGCCGGGGGCGAGTTCGGCGGTGGTGAGGGCCTGGACGATGTGCTGCTGGTTGTTGTCGTGCTGGCGCGGGCCGATGTCGATCACCACCAGGTGCCTCAGCAGTTCGGGCCATTGCTGCGCGAAGGCCATGGCCGCCTTGCCGCCCATGGAGTGGCCCACCAGCACGATGTCCTTCAGGCCGAGCTTGGTCACCAGCGCATGCACATCGGCGGCCATGAGGGGGTAGGAGGTGGCATCGGTATGCGGCGAGCGGCCGTGGTCGCGCAGGTCCGTGAGCACCACGTCCAGCGGTGCCGTGCCGACGTCCGTGGGGCCGGCCAGTTCGCGCCCGATGCCGCCCCAATTGTCCGAGTTGCCGAACAGGCCGTGGAGCACCACCACGGGGGTGGCGCCCTCGGGGCCCATGCGGCGGTGGAAGAGGTCGACGGTGCTCATCGCAGTTCCCGCCGGTACAATTGCACGGTGTTCTCCATGCCGAAGCGCAGCGCGTCGCACACCAGCGCATGGCCGATGGACACTTCGAGCAGTTGCGGCACGTGCTGTTGGAACCAGCGCAGGTTGTGCAGGTCGAGGTCGTGCCCCGCGTTGAGGGCCAGCCCGAGTTGCGCGGCCCGTTCACCGGCCCGGGTGAAGGGGGCCACGGCGGCGGCGCGATCGGCGTGGTAGCGCGCGGCGTAGGGCCCGGTGTAGAGTTCGATGCGGTCGGTGCCGGTGTCGGCGGCATGGCCGATCTGCTCCGGGTCGGTGCCCATGAAGATGGAGGTGCGGATGCCGGCGGCCTTCAAGCGGGCGATCACCTCCTTCAAGCGGGCCTTGTGCGTGCGGGCGTCCCAGCCGGCATCGCTGGTGAGCACGCCGGGCGCATCGGGCACGAGGGTGACCTGCGCGGGCCGCACCTCCAGCACCAGGGTGATGAAGTCGTCGCCCGGGTAGCCTTCGATGTTGAACTCCGTGGCGATCACCGGTGCCAGCGCACGCACATCGCTGCGGCGGATGTGCCGTTCATCGGGGCGGGGATGCACGGTGATGCCCTGCGCGCCCCACCGCTCGATGTCCTGCGCCCAGCGCACCACGTCGGGGACCTGGCCGCCGCGCGCGTTGCGCAGGGTGGCCAGTTTGTTGATGTTCACGCTGAGCCGTGTCACCGCCGAAGGTCTACCTTGGCCCCTGTCATCGGGGCCGTGCACAAAAGTAGCCCCCACCGCAGATGGATGCCGCCGACCTGATCACCCCCGCGATACCGCCGCTGCGCCCGCAGGACGAGATAAGCCGTGCCCTGGACTGGATGGAGGAGTTCAAGGTGGAGCACCTGCCGGTGGTGGACGGCCGGCGCCTGGTGGGCCTGGTGCATGACGCGGTGCTGGTGGACCAGTACGACGCGCGGGCCCCGGTAGAGCGGGTGATGGAGCAGGTGGAGGTGCCCTTCGTGCGCGGCGGCCAGCACGTGTTCGAGGTGATCAAGCTCTTCAGCGAGCGCGGCCTCACGGTGGTGCCCGTGCTGGACCCCACCGGCCTGTACCTGGGCTGCATCAACGAGCATGCGGCCCTGCGCCGCCTGGCCGAGGTGACCAACATCCGCGAGCCGGGCAGCATCGTGGTGCTGGAGATGAACCAGGTGGACTACAGCCTGCACCAATTGGCGGGCATCGTGGAGAGCAACGGCGCCCGCGTGCTCAGCGCCTTCAGCAGCGGCGTGCCGGACAGCATGCGCATGGAGGTGACCCTGAAGATCAACCGGGAGGACATCAGCGATGTGCTGCGCAGCTTCGAGCGCTACGACATCATGGTGCGGACCACCTACCAGGGGTCGCGGCTGCAGGACGACATGCAGGACCGCTACGAGGGGCTGATGCGTTTCATCAACCCCTGAGCCGCCGGGGATGGCCCCATGCCTGCGGATACCGGCCTTCCTCTGCGCCCTGGCCGCCGCCGCCGTATCGCACGCCGCTCCGGTGGTGGACACCAGTGCCACCGTGCACGTCCTGGGCGTCACCGTGCACGGCAACAAGACCACCCGGGAGCGCGTGGTGCTGCGCGAAATGGTCATCGCCGCCGGCGACACCATGTCCCTGGCCCGCTTCCACGAGAAGCTGGAGCGGTGCCGCCAGAACCTGATGAACACCGGCCTGTTCAACACCGTGACCATGATGCCGGTGTACCTGGACACGCGCAACGTGCTGGTGGAGGTGCTGCTCAACGAGCGCTGGTACATCTGGCCGTCGCCCATCTTCGAGCTGGCCGACCCGAACTTCAACACCTGGTGGCTCACCAAGGACTTCCGCCGCACCAACTACGGCGCCTACCTGTACCACTACAACTTCCGCGGCCGCAACGAGACGCTCTACGTCATGGCCCAGTTCGGCTACACCCGCCGTTTCGGCCTGCGCTACACGGTGCCCTTCTTCGACAAGGCCCAGCGCTGGGGGCTGAGCGTGGGCGCACGCACGGACCAGCAGGCCGAGGTGACCGCCGGCACCGCGGGCAACAAGCGCATCCTGCTGCGCGACCCCGACGGCCCCAACCGCGAGTCCACCGGTGCCGACCTGGAGCTCACCCTGCGCCGCGCCCACGACGTGCGGCACGCCTGGCGCATCGGCTGGCACCGGGCCACCGTGGCGGACACCGTGGTGCGCACCGCCGCGGACTACTTCAACGGCGCGGCCACCGAGACGGAGTTCATGGCCCTGGCCTACACCTTCATCTGGGACCGCCGCGACCTGCGCATGTTCACCCGCGCCGGCCATTACCTGGAGTTGCGGGCGCGGCGGCTGGGGCTGGGCCTGGCGGGGCGCAACGCCCCGGACATCACCACCCTGTTCGCCAGCGGCAAGCGGTGGTGGCGCACCGGCGAGCGCGTGACCCTGGCCCTGTCCCTGCGCGGCAAGGCCACCTTCGGCACACCGCCCTACTACGTGCAGGAGGGGCTGGGCTACGGGCAGTACGTGCGCGGCCACGAGTACTACGTGGTGGACGGCGAGCACTTCGCCCTGGGGCGCGCCAATTTCCTTTTCCAGTTGATCGCCCCGCGCGACCACCGGCTGGAGGTGATGCCCCTGGAGGCCTTCCGCACCCTGCATTTCGCCCTGTACCTCAACCTCTTCGCCGATGCCGGCCGCGTGTGGGACAGCCGCTACGCCGAGCGCAACTTCCTGGCCAACGAATGGATGGGCGGCTACGGCGCAGGGCTGGACCTGGTGAGCAGCTACGACCAGGTGGTGCGCGCCGAATACACCTTGAACGCCTTG
>JAVFAQ010000337.1:0-3377 GCA_034002325.1 Flavobacteriales bacterium
GAGTGGGCGTCCAAGGCCCCTTCCACCTGCACCTGATGACGCCAACGGGTGGTGAGGTCCACCGTGCTGTCCGCCGGCAGCGCGTGCCATTGGGCCGGTGCGTCGGTGAAAAGCGCGAGGCCGAGGAGCAGGGCCGGGGTCCTCATTCACCGTTGATCAGGTAGTTGGCGGCGATGGAGAGCTGCAGGTCGAGGCGGTGGTGCTCCATCAGTTGCACGTGGCCGGGCTGGTCGGCGGTGTTGAAGACCGCGCGCAGCCGCAATCGCGCACCTTGACGTACCAGTTGGAGCGCATCCGGCGGGAATGCAGCGGTGAGCTGGGAGGTCGTCGGGGCGGTCACCACGCCGCTGCCGTCGGTCAGGGCCGTGGCGATCTGGCCGCCCACCTCGATCGTGCGCTGCACCGCGTCGGCATCGTCCACCACGTCCACCTCCAGCCGGGCGCCGAAGGGGAAGCCATTCGTGGCGTACACGTTCAGCGTGGCGTGCTGCACCCCGCCACCGCCGCTGCCCAGGTCGGGGCGGGCGTATGTCTGGAGGGTGAGCTCATCGGCCGCCAGGCGCAACGGCACCTCCAGCTCCAACCGGGCGCGGAGCTCGCTTTCGAAGTACAGGAAGTCGTGGCCGTTGCTGATGTCGCCCAACGGGTTGATGTGCAGGTCCAGTGAATAGGCCAGCCGGTCGGGCAGGTTCTCCACGAAGAGGTCCACATTGCTGTTGCCTTGGTCCAATGTGGTGCTGAAGAACGTGGGCAGCGGTCCATTGCCGGTGTCCTGGGCGCGGGTGAGGTTGATGGGGGCCTGCAACACGGCATGGTCCAGGTCCACCTGCGTGCCGGTGCGGGTGTTGATGGCGGTGAGCTGGTGAAGGTGGACCTGGAGGTCAACGCCCACCCCGTTCTCCACGTTCATGCGCAGGGTCACGTGGTCCAGGTCCAGGGTCCCGCCCACGATGTTGCTGAAGATGTCCAGGTCGCTGGTGTCGGGTTCCACTTCCACCAGGCGGCTGCCGAAGTAGCCCTGGGCGTACTGGGGCACCAGGCCGGAATAGCGCACCAGGGAATTCACGCTGTCCAGCGCGGTCACCGAAGCGCCCTCACCGGTGGGGTCGAGCACCACGGACACTACCATGCGCAGGGTGTTGGTGGTGTTCAATTGCGGACCGCGGAGGTCCATGACAGTGCCGGCCAGGTCCTTGAAGCGGGTCTCGGTGGCGGGCTGTGCCGGGCTTCCGGGCCCCACGGTGGCGGTGATCTGCGACGTGCCGTCGGCGAAGGTGGCGCCGGGCAGGTCGAAGGTGCCCACCACGGGGCTGGCGACCATGTTGCGCACGTCCAGTTCGAGCATCCCTTCACGCAGCACCAGGTGGCGCAACTGCACGTCGTCCAGGTCGAATTGATGCACCTCATCGCTGTTGAGCAGGCCCACGCCGGCGGGGATCTGCACCGGGCCGGGCACCGGCAGGGCCCACGGGTATGCGAACACGGTGTCCGGGGCCTCCAACAGTTCGGCCTTGTCCACGGCGAACAGCTCGCTCACGTACAGCAGGCTCACCTGCCCGTCGGGGTCGGTGGCCACCAGGCTGTCGCCCACCAGGTCGCCGATGGTCATGGAAGCGTGGAGCACCGGCGCCAGCAGGTCCACGTCCCAACTGGGGCCGCCTGGCTCCTTGCGGCAACCGGCGAAGACCAAGGCCAGGACCAGGGAGCAGGCGACGGGACGTACGGGCATGGCGGCAAAATACGTCACGTAAAACCGAGCGACGGGCCACAAAGTTCGGGCGGCCGCAACAAGGACGCTTGTCCGGGCCGAAGCGCTGCCGGCCATTGCAATTTCGATAGGTGACCGGGGCGCGGTCCGGGGCACGCTTGCTACCTTGCAGGCTCCCAGTTATTGCCGCCGGTGTTGTTGCAGCGACATATCCTGATGCCCACGGTGTTCTCGTCCGTGGTCATGTTCGGCCTATCGTACCTCTGGCATGGCGTGGTGCTGAAGGACCTGGACGAGATGTCCATCCCGCTGGGGGTGTACTTGGTGTTGGCCGCCTTGATCTACCTGGTGATCGGCCTTTGCTTCACACTGGTGGTCCACAAGGCGATCGAGCATGAGTGGATCTCGTTGAAGCACGGCTTCCCGTTCAAATGCCTGCTGCTGGGCGCTGCCGGCGGCTTCCTGGTCTACCTGCTGGTGTTCGTGCTCGGCTTTTCGTACGCCGCCCACGGCATGGTGCATGTGGTGGCCGACGTGGTTTGGCAAATGGCCGAGCAGGGCCTGGGCGGCTTGGCCGTGAGCGGTGGGATCATCTACGACCTGCACAAGCGTTTCCTGGAAGAAGAGCGCGGTTAGCCCGCCCGGTGGACCCCGTCGATCACGGATGGCCACGGGCACCACGGCCTGCTTGTTGGGCACGGCCCCTCCCCGCACCGGGGCCTTCACCATCCTCGTTGCGTTCGTCCGTGCCCGTTCCCCATCCCCCACCGTCGGATACCTTTGTGGCCCATGACCAAGATCGTCCAAGTCGGCCCCATCGCCTGCGGCAGCGATGACCTCTTCCTCATCAGCGGCCCGTGCGTGATCGAGACCGAGGACGTGATGCTGCGCACCGCCGAAAAGCTCAAGGAGGTGAGCGAGCGCACCAAGGTGCCCGTGATCTTCAAGAGCAGCTTCACCAAGGACAACCGCAGCAGCGTGGACTTCTACCAAGGCCCGGGGCTGGAGGAAGGGCTGAAAGTGCTGCAACGGATCAAGCAGGACTTCGGCTTCCCGATCCTTACGGACATCCACTACCCCAGCCAGGCCAAGCCCGCCGCCGAAGTGGTGGACGTGATCCAGATCCCGGCCTACCTGGTGATGCAGACCACCTTGGTGACCGAGGCCGCGAAGACCGGCGCGGTGCTGAACCTGAAGCATGCGCAGTTCCTCGCCCCGGACAACATGATCAAGCCCGCCGAGAAGGCGAAGAGCGTGGGCAACGACAAGATCATCCTCACCGAACGCGGCTACACCTTCGGCTACAACGACCTCGTGGTGGACCCCCGCGCCTTTTACCACATGCGGAAGACCGGCTACCCCGTGGTGTTCGACATCACGCACAGCATCCGCAAGTACGGTATCCCCAGCGCCGACCCGCGCGGCGGCAACCGCGACGTGATGCCCACCATCGCCCGCGCAGGCGTGGCCGCAGGCGTGGACGGCGTGTTCATCGAGACGCACCCCGACCCGAGCAAGGCCCTGTGCGATGCCGCCAGCCAGCTTTGCGTGTACGATCTGGAGGAATTCCTGAAACCGCTGCTGGATCTTCACGCCGTGGAAGTGAAGCACCGCGCTCAGGTCACGGCGTGACCTCCTTCACCATTCGTACCATCTTCACCACAGATCG
>JAVFAQ010000338.1:0-3367 GCA_034002325.1 Flavobacteriales bacterium
ACCACCGCGACCGGCACCACCAGCCATTCGATGCGGCTGACCGCCCAGATCATGAGTGCCATCACCGCCAGGGCGATCACCGCGAAACCCGCGCACCCCAAGATCTTCGGTCCCATGTAGTCCACCACGGTATCGAAGGCGTATACGTTGAATTCCTCGTACGGCATGCGGCTGTGCGCCTCCGCCCGGGCGCGTGCCCGATGCCGTTGCCTGCTGTACGCGCGATCGTAGCGGGGGCGGGATGAAGTGGCGCGTGGCGTGGCGGCAGGGCGTTGGGGCCGGGCCTGCCGGGAGGCGGCGCGTTGCCGGGTGCGGTCATAGCGGGCGCGGGTGGCCGGGTCGTTCAGCACCTGATAGGCCTCGGCGATCGCGACGAAGCGGGCGTGCGCATCGGGCAGGTCGCTCACGTCCGGGTGGTACCGTTTGGCCAGGCTCCGGTAAGCGTTGCGGATCGCGGCCTGGTCAGCCGTGGGTGCAAGACCAAGTACCGCGTAGAGGTCCATCTCCGTTGTAGCCGGCCGAACGGCCGATCACAAGGATACCGGATCCCACGCTGCGCCGGGATGCCGGCCCTCACACGCCCTGCGGGTCCGTCGTCCGCGGCATGCGGCCGTGCACCTCCCCCGCCTTGCGCAGATCGGCCAGTGCGTCCTCCACATGGCCCTGGTACGTGAAGTTGTGAAAGGAAGCCGTCCTGCTCGTACCCCCCGGCCCGGGCGGCCCACGCGCCCCCGAACTGACGATCGTCACCTCCCCGGCCGATGGCCCCCGGCGCCCGCTTGACGCCGGTCATGGTGCCGGACTTCATTGTCCTGTTATTTCGATGGCCGCCCTCATCCGTCGACCGCGCAAGGACCATCGCCATGAAGACCCGTCACCCCGCCGCGCTGCTCATCGCCCTGCCCCTGCTGCTCGGGTGCGGCAAGGACGCGACCGACACGCCCGCGCCATCGCCCACGCCCCCGCCGGCCACGGGCATCACCCTGCGCACGGAGCACCACGTGGATGAGGCGTCGCTGACCTGGAACGAGATCCTGTACACCAATGCGGCCGGCCATGCGTACAGCGTCACCCGGCTGGAATACTACCTCAGCGAGCTCACGTTGCTGGGCGCCGACGGCACGGCCGACCACGTGGTGCCCGGCCCGTGGTACATCAACGCGGCCCACGCGGTCGGCTTCGCGCTCGGCGAGCTGCCGGCCGGCACGTACAGCGGCGCCACCGTGCTGCTGGGGCTGCCGCCCGCGCTGAACCAGACCGGCGCCCTGCCCAACACCCTGGAGCACGTGAACATGGCCTGGCCCGTGCCCATGGGCGGCGGCTACCACTTCATGAAGTTCGAGGGGCACTTCCTGCACGACGGATCGCCCACGGGCTATGCCATGCACCTGGGCCGCAACGAGAACCTGGTGACCTGCCACATGCCGCAGCCCTTCACCCTGGACGGTGCGGCGGCCGACCTGGTGCTGCGCTTCGACCTGAACGAGGTGTTCCGCACGCCGCACACCTACGACCTGGCCACGGGCAACCAGAGCATGGGCAGCATGGAGCTGATGGGCCTGCTGCGCGACAATTGCGCGGACGCCTTCGCGATCGACCATCGGCCATGAACCGGCGCGCGGCATACCTGGCGCTGATCGCCGTGCCGGTGGCCATGGCCGCTTGCCGCAACGACCGCATGGACACGGTGAGCCCCTGCGCCGCCTCGGCCACCCCGTACGTGCCCGACATCCCGCACCACTTCCCGCAGCCCGTGGTCCCGGCGGACAACCCGCTGACCGTGGAGGGCATCGCGCTGGGCCGCCGCCTGTACTACGACCCGGTGCTCTCCACCAACGGCCCGCTCCAGGGCATGGCCTGCGCCGGATGCCACGAGCAAAGCCGCGCCTTCTCCGTGCCCACGCCCGGCACCAGCGTGCTGCCCCACATGAACCTCGCCTGGAGCACGCACTTCCTGTGGAACGGCAGCGAGAGCGGCACCTTGGAGGACGTGATGCGCTTCGAGGTGGAGGAGTTCTTCCAGGTGGACGTGAACGTGCTGCGCGCCCATCCCGAGTATCCCGAGCTGTTCCGCAAGGCCCTGGGCACCTGCGAGATCACGCACCGCGACGTGGCCCGGGCGCTGGCCCAATGGTTCCGGCGGCTCAACTCCGTTAACAGCCGCTTCGACCGCTACCTGATGAACCAGGAGATGCTCACCCCGCAGGAGATGAGCGGCGCGATCCTGTTCTTCTCCGAAGTGGGCGACTGCTTCCACTGCCACGGCTCGCCGCTGATGACCGACAACGCCTTCCACAACATCGGCCTGGACAGCAGCTTCAGCGGTTACGGCACGGGCCGGTACGCGGTGACGGGCGAGGCGATGGACATGGGGGCCTGGAAGACGCCCAGCCTGCGCAACGTGGCCCTCACCGCACCCTACATGCACGACGGCCGCTTCGCCACGTTGGAAGAGGTGATCGACCATTACAGCGACGGCGTACACCGGTCGCCGAGCCTGGACCCGATCATGACCAAGCCGGGCACGGGCCTGTCCATCGGGCTGGACCCCCAGCAGAAGGCCGACCTGATCGCGTTCCTGCACGCGCTCACCGATGAGGACTTCCTCACCGACCCGGACCTGGGCAGCCCGTTCTGAACCCCTGCCATCATGGCGCCCTGCCGCATCACCGATGCGATCCCTTGGCCGCACGTACCGGATCGCGGGTCGCACGGCCGGAGCTGCGCGACCCGCGATACGATCACCGGGCAGGGCGGGCGGCACCCTACTCCACCACCACGGGCATCCGCTGATCGTGGCCGTGGCCCGCGATGCGCAGCACGTAGCGGCCCGGGGCCAGGTCCCCGAGGTCCAGCAGGGTGCGCTCACCTTGTGCCGTGGCATTGGCCACCGCACGCCCCTGCGCATCGATCACGGTGATGTGCGCACCGGCCTGGCTGCCTTCCACCATGAGCAGCCCGCGCACCGGCACGGGATAAGCGCGCAGGCCCGAACGATCCGCGGCCAGGCCCACTCCGGTGGAGGTGAAGAGATGAGCTTCGCTCGTCATCGCGCATCCGTCGGCGTCCACGGTCTCCACGGTGTACAGGCCGTTCTCCTGCGGGGTCCACGTCTGCCCGGTGGCCCCGGCGATCGCCGCGCCATCGAGGTGCCATTGGTAGCTCACGGCCGGTGTACACACCAGCTCCATGTCCACCCATTCGATCTGCGGCACGGTGCCCAAGGTGGTCACGGCGAAGACATCACTGTACGTGAAGCTGCCATCCGTGACGGTCACGGTGATGGTGGCCGTGCCGGAGGCTTGGTCTTCCAAGGAGGCGATGGCGACATGGTACGTGGTGGCATCGGCCTGCACGATGCTCAGGG
>JAVFAQ010000339.1:0-3319 GCA_034002325.1 Flavobacteriales bacterium
CTCAGCCCGCTGGGGCCCAACGGCACGGACCGCTACCTCTTCCTGCTGGAGGACACGATGTACCAGGGCCCGGACACGGTGTTCATCATCAGCTACCGCCCGCGCACCGGCCGCAAGTTCGATGGGCTCAAGGGGCAGCTGCACGTGCATACCGACGGCTACGCCCTGCAGCACGTGATCGCCGAACCCGCCGATGACCACAGCGCGGGCATGAGCGCCAAGTTGCAGCAGCGCTTCGTGCGCGTGCCCACCGGTCCGCACGGCACCGGCCCGCACGCCTGGTTCCCCGACCAGCTGAACACCTTCCTGTTCTTCAACTTCGCCCGGGTGGGCTCCATGAAGGTGATCGGCGTGGGCCGCACCTATCTGCAGGGGATCGAGGTGGACGTGGACGTGGAGCGACGCGAAGTGCGCGGGGCCGAGTTCGTGATGGAGACCCTGGCCACCCGCCGCGACGATGACTTCTGGGACAGCCTGCGCACGGACAGCCTCGACGACCGCGAGCTGCGCACCTACCACGTGATCGACAGCCTGAGCCGCGCCCAGGGGCTGGAGAAACGGTTGCGCTGGCTGGGCCACCTGCTCAGCGGCCGCGCGCCGGTGGGGCCGGTGGACGTGCTGCTGGACCATGTGCTGCGCTACAACGCCCACGAGGGCCTGCGCCCGGGGCTGGGGCTGGCCACCAACGACCGCGTATGGCGCTTTGCCAGCGTGGGCGGCCATTTCGCATACGGCTTGCGCGACACCGAGTGGAAGTACGGCGGCGAGCTCACCATCAAGCCGTGGGCGGGGCGCGGGCCGCAGCTGCGACTGTACCACCTCAACGACGTGGAGGAGAGCGGCGGGGCGGCCTTCCGGGGCACCCCGCGCACGCTGGACAGCGAGGCGTACCGGTTGCTGTACATGGACCGCATGCACCGCCAGGAGCGCACCGGCGCCGAGCTGGCCTTCCGCGTGGGCAGCCCCCTGCGCCTGTGGCTGGGCACCGCCCGCACCGATCGCCGCGACCTGCTGGGCTACCGCCACGCCGTGCCCCTTCCCGCCGAACTGGTGGGCGACACCGAGGGCGTGACCCTGCTGCACGACGCCTTCCTCACCGGCGAGGTGTCCATCGGCCTGCGGTACGCCTTCCGTGAGCAGGTGGCCCAACTGCCCCGGCAGCAGTTCGGCCTGGGCACGCGCTGGCCCGTGCTGTACGTACACGTGGCGCGCGCCGTGCCGGGGTTGTGGGGCGGCGACCTGGACCTGTGGCGCGCCGATGCCATGGTGGAGAAGACCTTCCACCTGCGCATGCTGGGCGACCTCTCCTTCCGCCTGCAGGGCGGCATGGCCCCGGCCGATGCGCCGTACCCCTTCCTGTACAACATGCGCGGCACCTTCGGCAACGGCCTGCTGGTGGCCGCCCGCAACACCTTCGAGACCATGCGTCCCAACGAGTTCACCGCCCACCGGTACGTGGCCCTGCACCTGCGGCACGGCTTCGGCGGCCTGCTGTGGAAGCGCGGCCGGTCCAGCCCCGTGCTGGTGCTGGTGGCCAACGCGGGCATCGGTGCGCCGGTGCGGGCCGAACGGCACCGGGGCCATGCCGTGCAGGGCATGGAGCACGGCTTCGCCGAGGCGGGCCTGCAGGTGGACCGCCTGCTTCGGATCGGTTTCTCGCGCCTGGGCGTGGGCGCCTTCCACCGCTTCGGCGCCTACCGCTTCCCCGATGCGCTGGACAACATCGCCGTGAAGCTCACCCTGGGCATCGGCCTGTGAGCCGCGGCGGACGCCCCGCTCCGCAAGGGCCGTTCCCCACCGGCGCCCGAAGATCGCCGCCATCCCGTACATTCGCCTCCCTTCGATACCATCCGCACAAGAGCCCCCGGAACCATGTCTGCCAAGCGTTACAAGATCCTCGTGCCCACGGACTTCACCAAAATGTCCGATGTGGCCATTGCCCATGCCAAGACCGTGGCCGCGCACCTCGATGCGGAGATCTACCTGTTGCACGTGGTGCCCCGGCGGGAGGAAGTGGACGATGCGCGGCGCAAGCTGGACATCGAGGTGAAGCGCTCCACGGACCCCGGCTCCGCCGTGAAACTGCACAAGCTGGTGCGGGTGGGGTCCATCTTCGACGACGTGGCCGATGCGGCGGCGGAGATCGATGCCTCGTTGATCATCATGGGCACCCATGGCATGCGGGGCATGCAGTTCATCACCGGCAGCCGCGCGCTGCGGTTGATCGGCAGCTCGGAAGTGCCCTTCATCGTGGTGCAGGAGCGGGGCATCAAGCCCACCGGCTACGACAACATCGTGGTGCCGCTGGACCTGCAGAAGGAGACGCGCCAGAAGTTGGCCCTGGTGGCCGCGATGGCCTCCACCTTCAAGAGCAAGGTGAACGTGGTGGTGCCGCGCGAGAAGGACGAGTTCCTGAGCCACCAGCTGAACAACCACATCAAGTTCGCCAAGCAGTTCCTGGGCGAGCGCGGCATCGCGCACGAGGCCACCATCCTGGAGGCGGACAGCCGCGACTTCGTGGAGGCCATGCTGGACCACGCCACGAAGGTGGACGCGGACCTGATCACGATCATGAACCTCTCGCAGGGCAACATCTTCGGTGTGTTGGGCGTGCCTTACGAGCAGGAGATCCTGGCCAACGAGAAGCACATCCCGGTGATGCTGGTCAACCCGCGCGAGACCACTTCCGGCAGCGGCTGGTCCTTCCAGTAGCGCGCGCTCAGGCCCGCATCCCGATCACCAGGATGTCGTCCACCTGCTCGTGGCCCTGGCGCCAGGTGCGGAAGGTGTGGCGCAGCTTGTCGTGCTGCTGCTCCATGGGCAGCCCGCCGATCTCGATCAGCAGCTCGCGGAAGCGGCGGTAGAGGAACTTCTTGCCGCGCGGCCCGCCGAACTGGTCGGCATAGCCGTCGGAGAACAGGTACACCATGTCGCCGGGGTGCAAGGGCACGCGGTGGCCCAGGATGTCGCCGCCGTCCATCGCGAAGCTGCCGATGGTGTTCTTGTTGGGCGGGAAGATCAGGACCTCGCCCGCACGCAGCACGTACAGGGGCGCGTTGGCACCGGCGTACTCCAGCATGCGCGTGGCGGGCGTGTAGGCGCACAGGGCCATGTCCATCCCGTCGCGGATGGCCCCCTCGGAGCGGTCGCGGTGCAGGGTGCTGAAGGCGATGCGGTCCAACTCCTTGAGGATGCGCTCGGGCGAGTCCCGGCCGAACTCCTTGACGGCCTGGTTCAGGCTGTTGTGCGCCACCAGGCTCATGAAGGCCCCCGGCACCCCATGGCCGGTGCAGTCCACGGCGGCGAACAGCACACGGTC
>JAVFAQ010000340.1:0-3332 GCA_034002325.1 Flavobacteriales bacterium
TCGTGGGCGGCATCCTCTGGGGCGTGTGGGGCGACAAGCGCGGGCGCATCACCGTGCTCTTCGGAAGCATCCTGCTCTACTCCCTGGCCAACATCGCCAACGCCTTCACCGTTGATGTGGCCACCTACGCCGCCGTGCGCTTCATCGCCGGGCTGGGGCTGGCGGGCGAGCTCGGCGCCGGCATCACCCTGATCACCGAGACCATGGCCCGCGAGAAGCGCGGCTACGGCACCATGGTGGTGGTGGTCTTCGGCGCGCTGGGGGCGGTGTTCGCCGCTGAGGTGCATGCCCAGGGCCAGCGGATCGGCACCGTGCTCACGGACATCACCGGCCGCAGCTTCATGGACTGGCAGGTGGCCTACATCGTGGGCGGGCTCATGGGCCTGGCCCTGCTGGTGATGCGGATCGGCGCCTTCGAGAGCGGGCTCTTCTCCCGCATGCGCCGGGGCGGTGCCAGGCGCGGCGACATCCGTCTGCTGTTCGCGGACCGCGACCGGGCCGTGCGCTATCTCTCGTGCATCCTCATCGGCGTGCCCATCTGGTACGTGATCGGCGTGCTGATCAACCTCTCGCAGGACGTGTTCGTGCCGCAGCTCGGGATCGACATCAGCGCGCTGGATGCCGACGGCCGGCGCACCATCAACGGCACGGCGATCAAGTACGCCTACATCGGCCTGAGCCTCGGCGACCTGATCAGCGCCCTGTTGAGCCAGGTGCTGCGCAGCCGCCGCAAGGTGATCCTGCTTTACCTCGGCCTGAACCTGGTGCTGGTGCTCTGGTTCCTGCTGGGCCTGCGGGGCGCGAGCATCCACACCTACTACCTCACCTGCCTGGCCCTGGGCACCGCCACCGGGTACTGGGTGCTGTTCGTCACCGTGAGCAGCGAGCAGTTCGGCACGAACATCCGCGCCACCGCCACCACCAGCACGCCCAACTTCGTGCGCGGCAGCGTGTGGCCGGTCACCAGCGCGTTCAAGTTCCTGGCCGTGCCCGTCGGCGGCATCGCATCGGCCCTGGTGGTGGGCGTGGTGTGCATCGCCGCCGCCGTGTGGGCCACCTTGCGGGTGAAGGAGACCTTCGACCGCGACATGGACTTCGTGGAGCGATAGGCGGGCGGCACGCCGCAGCGATCGGTCACCCGCCGTGCCCACCGTCCGCCCGATCGGATTACTTTCGGTCCCCCAAGCCCCCGCCCATGCCCGCCATCCGTTCCCTGCCCGCCCTGTTGGTGGCGCTGCCCCTGGCCACCGCCCTGCCTACCGGTCAGGCAGGCGCGCAGGACTGCACCATCCCCTTCGGCCTGCCCCTGTTCGCGGTGCATGCCGAGATGGACATCCCCTACGGCACGGCCACGCGGTACAACGGCGGCACCGCACAGCTCGCCCTGGACCTGTTCAAGCCCGTGGGCGACGGCCAGACCGAGCGGCCCTTGGTCGTGCTGGTGCATGGCGGCGGCTTCACCGGCGGCTCGCGCGCCGACCTGCACGACCTGGGCAACAGCCTGGCCTCCATGGGCTGGGCGGCCGCCACGGTGAGCTACCGCCTGGGCTTCTACGGCACCGGCATCCTGGAGCCGCCCTACGCGTACGACCCCGCCGAGGTGCGGCGCGCGATCTACCGCAGCATGCAGGACGTGAAGGGCGCCGTGCGCTTCCTCAAGGGCCGCAGCGGGCAGGACAGCACCAGCACCACCAGCGTCTTCCTCGTGGGCTTCAGCGCCGGCGCCATCGCCTCGCTCACCGCCGGCTACATGGACCTGCCCGCGGAGAAGCCCGCCAGCTGCGGCGCCATCGGCGATGTGCAGCACTTCTTCAACTTCCACCCGCGGCCGGACCTCGGCGACGTGGACGGCGACATCGCCCAGAACGGCCATGATGCCACCGTGATGGGCGTGGCCGGCATCTTCGGCGCCATGGGCGACACCGCCTGGTTCAACGGGACCGTGGACCCCGCCCTGTACACCTACCACCAGACGGGCGACCCCATCGTGGGCTGCGGCCTCCAGCGGCCCTACTGGGGGATCGGCCTGGGCGTGCCCGACAACTACCCCTACCTGCACGGCTCGTGCAGCATCGACGCCCACGTGCAGCAGATCGGCCACGCCCCCGGCCGGTACGCCTTCCACCAGCACCCCGGCGACGCCCACGATGTGCACGACCCCGTGGCCGTGATGCTGGAGGCCGCCCTGTGGATGCGCGACCTGTTCTGCGCCATGCCCACCGATGTGGCCGAAGGGACCGGCCCCGTGCCCGTGCTCCGGCCCAATCCCGTGCGCGGACGGCTCTTCGTGGACCATATCGGCGACGGGCCGATGCCGTGGCGCATCACCGATGCCCAAGGCCGCGAGGTGCGCGCCGGCGTACACCACCAGGGGGGCATCGATGTGGAAGGGCTGGCGCCGGGCACCTACCACCTGCACCGGGCCGCAGGCACCCGCGTGGGCCGATTCGTGGTGGCCCAATGATGGAAGATGGGCATATTTGCCGCCCTACCATGCCCATGAAAGTGGACCTGATGATCGTGGGCGCCCAGAAATGCGCCACCACCACGCTGTTCGCGCTGCTGGACACCCATCCGGGCATGCAGGGCTGCCGCAACAAGGAGCCGCACTTCTTCAGCACCGCCAAGGACTGGCGCCGGGAGCTGCCCCGCTACCATGCCCTGTTCGACCAGCGGCCCGGCGCCCTCTACTTCGAGGCCAGCACCTCCTACTCCTTCCACCCGTTGCGCAACCCCGACCTGTGGGACGACCTGTACGCCTACAACCCCGAGCTGCGCATCGTGTACATCGTGCGGCGGCCCTTGGACCGGATCGTGAGCGGCTACATGCACACCTACGAGCGCGGCTACACCGACCTGCCGCTGGAGGCCGAGCTGCGGCAGAACCCCTTCCACCTGCAGGTGACGCGCTACGCCACGCAGATCGGGCCGTACATCCGCCGGTTCGGCGCGGACCGGGTGCTGGTGCTGGACTTCGACGACCTGCTCAACGACCGCGACGGGGTGCTGCGGCGCACGGCGGACCTGATGGGCATCGACCCCGCCGGCTTCGACACCACCACTGACAAGCACCTCAACGTTTCGGTGGGCGGTGGCAAATGGCACTACAAGTGGGACCACCCGAACCGCTTCTGGCGCGGGGTGCGGCGGTTCGCGCCACCGATCTGGCGCCGCCTCACGGACAACAGCGCCCGGGCCTTCCACAAGAAACCCGAGCTGCCCCCCGCGTTGCAGGCCGAGCTGATGGCCGAGCTGGCACCGGAGATCGATGCCATGGAGGCGATCCTGGGCAAGGACCTTGGCCATTGGCGCACCAGCTGATGGGCATCCGC
>JAVFAQ010000341.1:0-3322 GCA_034002325.1 Flavobacteriales bacterium
CCCACGCCGAGCGATCCGCCGGTAACGCCCCCCGCCCCTTCCGCCGAGGAAGCCACGTCGCCACCGGAAAAGGCCGCGCCGGACGAGCTGGACGTGCTGGTGCGCACCGCGGCCATGGCCCAGGGCAACAACAACCTGCCGACGCCCCCCCCCCCCCCCCCACCCGCCGCACCGGGATCCATGGGGGTGGAAGTCCCGCCCACTGGACAGGAGGCCACCGCGCCCGCCCCCCCCACCGCCGGCCGCAAGCGCTTCACCGATTGGCTGGACGATGCCCCTCCGGCGGCCCCGGCCACGCCACCGCCGCCCACGACCGCCCCGGCCGTGCCGATGCCCATGGCGCAGCCCCTCCCTCCTGCGGCCGGCCGGCCTGTTGACACCGGCTCGCTGATCGACCGGTTCATCCAACAGAGCACGCCCGCGCCACCGCCCAAGACGGGGTTCTTCAAGCCGCAAGTGGTGGCCAAACAGAGCCTGGACGACACCGCCGGGCTGGTCACCGAGACCCTGGCGCAGGTCCACGAGAAGCAGGGCAATTACGCCAAGGCCATCGAGACCTATCGGCGCCTGGCCTTGAAATACCCGGCGAAAAGCGCTTACTTTGCCGCCCTTTCCCAGGCCCTTGAGGCTCGTTTGAACAAGTAACCACGCCAGCGCCGGGCCACGGCGTTCCCTTCCCATGGTCGCCATCTCCATCATCATCCTGATCATTTCCGGTCTGCTCGCCTTGGTCGTCCTGGCCCAGAACCCCAAGGGCGGCGGCTTGGCGGCGGGGTTCACCGGCGCCCAGCAGATCGGGGGCGTGCAACGCACGGCCGACTTCCTGGAGAAGGGCACCTGGACCCTGGCCGGCGCGCTGATGGTGCTGTGCCTGGTCTCGGCCGGCATGCAGAGCCCGGGAAGCGCCGTGGAGTTCGATGAGCTCGATGAGGCCATCGAACAGGTGGCCCCCCAAGGCTTCGACCCCGACCAAGGCATCGCGCCTGAGGAAGCCCCCACTGCGGAGTGAGCCTCCCGCCAGCTTGTCACGAAAACCGGCCGGTCCCTCGGCCGCCGACTGCCGATCCTGACAGGATCGTCACAGGGCCGCCCGTGGCACACCCCTTGATCGCGCAGCCCGCACTGAACATTCAGTCCTCACCAAATCGATCACACTAACAGAACATGGCAAGCAAAGTGAAGCCGTTGGCCGATCGCGTGCTCGTGGAAGCCGCCGCCGCCGAAGAGACCACCAAGGGTGGCCTGTACATCCCGGATACCGCCAAGGAGAAGCCCCAACGCGGCAAGATCATCGCCGTGGGCACCGGCCGTGTGGCCGACGATGGCAAGGTGACGCCCCTGACCGTGAAAGTGGGCGACGAAGTGCTCTACGGCAAGTACAGCGGGACCGAGCTGAGCTTGGAGGGCAAGGACTACATGATCATGCGCGAAAGCGACATCTACGCCATCCTCAACTAAGCACGGGCGTCCACCGAACGGCGGGCGCCCTTTTCAATTCCCACTCGGGCCATCGGCCCAAACCCCCCA
This sequence comes from Flavobacteriales bacterium, assembly GCA_034002325.1. GTDB lineage: Bacteria > Bacteroidota > Bacteroidia > Flavobacteriales_F > PHOS-HE28 > PHOS-HE28. Next base: position 1,528 of record JAVFAQ010000341.1, read on the forward strand.
GACAATGGCAGCAAAGAACATCCAATTCGACGTCGACGCCCGCGACCGACTGAAACGCGGCGTGGACCACCTCGCCAACGCGGTGAAGGTGACCCTGGGCCCCAAGGGCCGCAACGTGATCATCGACAAGAAATTCGGTGCGCCGCAAGTGACCAAGGACGGTGTGACCGTGGCCAAGGAGATCGAGCTGAAGGAGGCCGTGGAGAACATGGGCGCCCAGATGCTCAAGGAGGTGGCCAGCAAAACGGCCGACATCGCCGGTGACGGCACCACCACCGCCACGGTGCTGGCCCAGGCCATCGTCACCGCCGGCCTGAAGAACGTGGCCGCCGGCGCCAACCCCATGGACCTCAAGCGCGGCATCGACAAGGCCGTCAACTCCGTGGTGGACGAGCTCAAGAAGATGAGCAAGGCCGTGGGCGACGACAACGCCAAGATCAAGCAGGTGGCCAGCATCAGCGCCAACAACGACGACACCATCGGCACCCTGATCGCCGAGGCCATGGCCAAGGTGAAGAAGGAGGGCGTGATCACCGTGGAAGAGGCCAAGGGCACCGACACCACCGTGGAAGTGGTCGAGGGCATGCAGTTCGACCGCGGCTACCTCAGCCCCTACTTCGTGACCAACGCCGACAAGATGGAGGCCGACCTGGAGACCGCCTACATCCTGATCTACGACAAGAAGATCAGCACCATGAAGGAGCTCCTGCCCATCCTGGAAAAGAGCGCCCAGACCGGCAAGCCCCTGCTGATCATCAGCGAGGACGTGGACGGTGAGGCCCTGGCCACCCTGGTGGTGAACAAGATCCGCGGCGCCCTGAAAGTGGCCGCCGTGAAGGCCCCCGGCTTCGGCGACCGCCGCAAGGCCATGCTCGAGGACATCGCCATCCTCACCGGTGGCACCGTGATCAGCGAGGAGCGCGGCTTCAAGCTGGAGAACGCCGACCTGAGCATGCTGGGCAAGGCCGAGAAGATCAACATCGACAAGGACAACACCACGATCGTGAACGGCGCCGGCAAGAAGGCCGACATCACCGCACGCGTGAACCAGATCAAGGCCCAGATCGAGACCACCACCAGCGACTACGACAAGGAGAAGCTGCAGGAGCGCCTGGCCAAGCTGGCCGGCGGCGTGGCCGTGCTCTACATCGGTGCCGCCACCGAAGTGGAGATGAAGGAGAAGAAGGACCGCGTGGACGACGCCCTGCACGCCACCCGCGCGGCCGTGGAGGAAGGCATCGTGCCCGGCGGCGGTGTGGCCTACATCCGCGCCCAGAAGGCGCTGGACAAGATGGAAGGGGCCAACACCGATGAGACCACCGGCATCGCCATCGTGCGCCGCGCCATCGAGGAGCCCCTGCGCCAGATCGTGGCCAATGCCGGCCTGGAGGGCAGCATCATCGTGCAGAACGTGCGCGACGGCAAGGCCGACTACGGCTTCAACGCCCGCACCGAGGAGTACGAGAACCTGCTCGCCGCCGGTGTGATCGACCCCACCAAGGTGACCCGCGTGGCACTTGAGAACGCCGCCTCCATCGCCAGCATGCTGCTCACCACCGAATGCGTGATCAGCGACGAGAAGGAGGAGAAGGCCGCGGCCGCACATGCCCACCCCGACATGGGCGGCATGGGCGGGATGATGTAAGCATCGCCTCCCGACAGAAGCGTAAAGGGCAAGCCCCGGTCAGCGATGGCCGGGGCTTGTTCGTCTTCCGACAAGGTCGCACAGGCGTCCGGCCTGTGCATGCGAAAACACAGGCAAGATGTCTGTGCGACCTTATGCGCATCTTCGCCC
>JAVFAQ010000342.1:0-3289 GCA_034002325.1 Flavobacteriales bacterium
GTGATCGACAAGCTCTTCTTCAGCGAGCAGCGCTACGACCTGGGCGAGGTGGGCCGCTACCGCATCAACAAGAAGCTGGGCCAGGAAAGCGAGCTCAGCGTGCGCGTGCTCACCCGGGAGGACATCATCTTCATCATCAAGTACCTCATCGAGCTGGTGAACTCCAAGGCCGATGTGGACGACATCGACCACCTGAGCAACCGCCGGGTGCGCACCGTGGGCGAGCAGCTCCACAGCCAGTTCGGCGTGGGCCTGGCCCGCATGGCCCGCACCATCCGCGAGCGCATGAACGTGCGCGACAACGAGGTGTTCACACCCACCGACCTGATCAACGCCAAGACCCTGAGCTCGGTGATCAACTCGTTCTTCGGCACCAACCAGCTGAGCCAGTTCCTGGACCAGACCAACCCGCTGAGCGAGATCACCAACAAGCGCCGCATGAGCGCCCTGGGCCCCGGCGGCCTCAGCCGGGAGCGCGCCGGCTTCGAGGTGCGCGACGTACACTACACCCACTACGGCCGCCTGTGCACCATCGAGACCCCCGAGGGCCCGAACATCGGCCTGATCAGCTCGCTGTGCGTGTACTCGAAGATCAACAGCCTGGGCTTCATCGAGACCCCCTACCGCCCGGTGAACGAGGGCAAGGTGGACCTCCAGGCCGAGGTGCGCTACCTCAGCGCCGAGGAGGAGGACAACCTGATCATCGCCCAGGCCAACGCCCAGGTGGACGACAAGGGCGAGTTCCTGAGCGACCGCGTGAAGGCCCGCCTGATGGGCGACTTCCCCGTGGTGGGGCCCAAGGAACTGGACCTGATGGACGTGGCCCCCAACCAGATCGCCTCCATCGCCGCCAGCCTGATCCCCTTCCTGGAGCACAACGACGCCAACCGTGCCCTGATGGGCTCGAACATGATGCGCCAGGCCGTGCCCCTGCTGCGCCCCGAGGCCCCCTTCGTGGGCACCGGCCTGGAAGAGCTAGTGGCCCGCGACAGCCGCGTGCTGCTCACCGCCGAGGGCGACGGCGTGGTGAAGCACGTGGACAGCGACCGCATCGTGATCACCTACAAGCGCACCGAGGAGGAGCGCAACGTGAGCTTCGACGGCGACGACAAGGAGTACAAGCTCACCAAGTTCCGCAAGACCAACCAGAGCACCTGCATGAACCTGCGCCCCATCGTGCTCAAGGGCGAGAAGGTCACCAACGGCCAGGTGTTGTGCGAGGGCTACGGCACCGAGGACGGCGAGCTGGCCATCGGCCGCAACCTGCAGGTGGCCTTCATGCCGTGGAAGGGATACAACTTCGAGGACGCCATCGTGATCAGCGAGCGCGTGGCCAGCGAGGACATCTTCACCTCCATCCACATCGATGAGTACATCATGGAGGTGCGCGACACCAAGCGCGGCCTCGAAGAGCTCACCGCCGACATCCCCAACGTGAGCGAGGAGGCCACCAAGGACCTCGACGAGAACGGCCTGGTGCGCATCGGCGCGGAGATCAAGGAGGGCGACATCCTCATCGGCAAGATCACCCCCAAGGGCGAGACCGACCCCAGCCCCGAGGAGAAGCTGCTGCGCGCCATCTTCGGCGACAAGGCCGGCGACGTGAAGGACGCCAGCCTGAAGGTGCCCCCCAGCATCCGCGGGGTGGTGATCGACAAGAAGCTCTTCAGCCGGGCCGTGAAGGACAAGAAGGCCAAGACCAACGAGAAGGCCGTGCTGGAGCAGATCGACAAGGAGTACGACAAGGAGCTCGGCGCCTTGAAGGCCCAGCTCGTGGAGAAGATGATGAACCTGGTGGGCGGCCAGAACTCCGCCGGGGTCTTCAACAAGTACAAGGAGGAGCAGATCAAGAAGGGCGTGAAGTTCAGCGCCAAGGTGCTCGAGCGGGTTGACTACATCACCGTGGACCCCACGGACTGGACCGCCGACAAGCGGACCAACGAACTGGTGCGCCAGCTGATCCACAACTACACCATCCGCCATGGCGACATCAGCGGCATGTACAAGCGCAAGAAGTTCCAGGTGAGCATCGGCGACGAGCTGCCCGCGGGCATCATCAAGCTGGCCAAGGTCTATGTGGCCGCCAAGCGCAAGCTCACCGTGGGCGACAAGATGGCCGGCCGCCACGGCAACAAGGGCATCGTGGCCAAGATCGTGCGCGATGCCGACATGCCCTTCCTGGAGGACGGCACGCCGGTGGACATCGTGCTGAACCCCCTGGGCGTGCCCAGCCGCATGAACCTGGGCCAGATCTACGAGACCGTGCTGGGATGGGCCGGCAAGAAGCTCGGGCGCAAGTACGCCACCCCGATCTTCGACGGGGCCACCGCCGAGCAGATCCACGCCGAGACCGACGAGGCCGGCATCCCGCGCAACGGCAAGACCTACCTCTACGACGGGGGCACCGGCCAACGCTTCGACCAGCCGGCCACCGTGGGCGTGATCTACATGATCAAGCTGGCCCACATGGTGGACGACAAGATGCACGCCCGCTCCATCGGCCCCTACAGCCTGATCACCCAGCAGCCCCTGGGCGGCAAGGCCCAGTTCGGCGGCCAGCGCTTCGGCGAAATGGAGGTGTGGGCGCTCGAGGCCTTCGGCGCCGCCAACATCCTGCAGGAGATCCTCACCGTGAAGAGCGACGACGTGATGGGCCGCGCCAAGGCCTACGAGACCATCGTCAAGGGCGAACCCCTGCCCACCCCGGGCATCCCCGAATCGTTCAACGTGCTGCTCCACGAACTCCGTGGCCTGGCCCTGAACGTGTCACTCGAGTGACCCATCGGCATCTTTGAACGAAGTAAGGAAGCAAGCAACGCGTTACCATGAAGAAGGAAGTGAAGCTCAACAGCAACTTCGAGAAGATCGTCGTGAGCCTGGCCGCCCCGGAGCAGATCCTTGAGCGCAGCCATGGCGAGGTGATCAAGCCCGAGACGATCAACTATCGCACCTACAAGCCCGAGCGCGACGGCCTCTTCTGCGAGCGCATCTTCGGGCCGGTGAAGGACTTCGAGTGCCACTGCGGCAAGTACAAGCGCATCCGCTACAAGGGCATCGTCTGCGACCGTTGCGGCGTGGAGGTCACCGAGAAGAAGGTGCGCCGCGAGCGCATGGGCCACATCCAGCTTACCGTGCCCGTGGCCCACATCTGGTACTTCCGCAGCCTGCCCAACAAGATCGGCTACCTGCTGGGCCTGCCCACCAAGAAGCTGGACCAGATCATCTACTACGAGCGCTACGTGGTGATCCAGCCCGGCAACGGAACCGTGAACAAGGAAGGCGAGCCCAT
>JAVFAQ010000343.1:0-3260 GCA_034002325.1 Flavobacteriales bacterium
CTGGGATGTGAGCCCCCGTGCGATCCACATGTCGAGGTGCATCAAAATCATCCGCTTGCCCCAAGGACGAGGGTTCCAGTTGGAGTTGCTTCCACGACCTCATCTCTTTGCGGACAAGTACCGCTGTACGATTCTCATCCGCGTTCTGTGCGGAACTCAGAACACTTCGTGGGAGGCCAGAAGTATTGAAAAGGGTAGGTTTACCCCCCCCCCTCCACTTCTTATTGGCCACTTTCATTCTGTCCGCTTGTAGTTCAATTCTGTCCTCTTTCGAGCGGATATACGAACGAACGCGTGTGCCAGCCTTGACAACAGATTTCACCCATTCGCGAGATGGCCTGAACCGTAACTCTTTCGTGGCATGGCTCAATGTATATCCGTTCAGCTCCTCACGAACGAGTTCAAGTTTGGTCCTGGAATACCCGGCCTCGTTGCTTATGCGGACCTCGAATTTCAGGATGTAATTCAAGTAGGTCGATCCGGCGATAGCAGGCTGATTGAATTCATCTGTACCTTCTTGGGATATAATCATGTCCAGGTCGAATTCGATCGGCCCGGGTTCGTTCCCACATCGCAATTGCAATACATCATCCCCGCCTCGGATACTCTTTGCCGCCTCCACGAAAGGTCGGTCGGCCAGCGATGAAAGGAATTGAATCGCATCAAATAAGTTTGACTTACCCACCCCATTCAATCCTGCAATACAATTAAAGGGTCCGAAGTGGAATTGGGCATCAACGAAATTCTTGAAGCCCTTGATGTGAAGCCGGGTGATCATCCGATGGTCTTTCCGGGGCCAAGTTAGCTGCCTGCTGTCCTACAACAAAGCGCGCCAAGCGGCGATCACCGGCGAGATCCTGGAGATCGTGGGCGGGGCGGAGGCGCTGAAGGGGTAGGGGGGTGAGGTCTGCCGTGTGGCGGTGGCTGTTGGAGCTGATCGGTGTGCGGCCGTCCGTGCTGCATGGGCGTGACGTCGCCTGAAGCTCTTTCACGTGGGGTGAACGCCAGTAGTGGGTGTCATCGCGTGCGAGGCTGTATGTCAGGCCGGTCCGCGAACCCCGGGACCCCGGGACCCGTGCGTACTTCTGCGTGGATGCGCATGACGGGTTGCCCTCCGGTGCGATACATTCACCCCGCACGGGGCTGCTACCGACCGCCCGGCAATTCGACCTCCTGCGTATGCGCCATCTGAAGATCCGCCCCCGCCAGGCACTCAACAAGGCATTCCTGAAGCAGAAGCCCGAGCGCAAGGACATCGAAGCGTTCAAGGCGGCGCTCATCGCCATGCTGGACCATGCGAAGGCCGGCGAAAGTGAGGAGTACCACAAGAACCTCGTGAGCGCTTTTCTGAAGGACAGCGGTTTCACGCCCGCGCACTACATCAACACCAAGGGCCGCAACGACCTGGTGATCCACACCGGCAAGGACGCCCACAGCCCGGTGGGGGTGATCATCGAGGCCAAGCGGCCGGGCAACGTGGCGGAGATGCCCAAGGAAACGGACCTGCGTTGCAAGGCGCTGAACGAACTGCTGCTCTACTACCTGCGCGAACGTATCGGCGCACGCAACATCGCCATCAAGCACCTGGTCATCACCGATCTGCACCAGTGGTACATCTTCGACGCATCCACCTGGGAGAAGCCCATTGCACAGGACAAGGCCCTGGTGAAGCGTTTCCAGGAGTTCGAGGCAGGCCGCCTGGCCGGCACCCAGACCGACTTCTTCTACAAGGAGGTGGCCGCACCGTTCTTCCATGCGCTGGAGGTTGAATTGCCGGTGGTCCATTTCACTCTGGACGCCTATGCCGGGATCCTGCGCAATGCGGACAAGCAGGACGATGGGCCGCTGATCGCCCTGCACAAGCTGCTCAGCCCCCAGCACCTGTTGAAGCTGCCCTTCGCCAACGACAGCAACAGCCTGGACAAGGCCTTCTACGCCGAACTGCTCCACCTCATCGGGTTGGAGGAAGTGAAGGACAAGGGCAAGTGGATCATCGGTCGCAGGCCTGAGGAACGCCGCGATCCCGCCTCGCTGGTGGAAGGGGCCATCACCCAACTGGACAGCCTGGACAAGCTGGACCGGGTGGAACGGCTGCACACGTACGGCGCCACACGCGAAGAGCAGCTCTTCGGCGTGGCCTTGGAACTGTGCATCACCTGGGTGAACCGCGTGCTCTTCCTCAAGCTCCTGGAAGCGCAGGTGGTGACCTACCACGGTGGTGCGAAGGGCCGCACCTTTCTGCACATTGCACGGGTGCGCAACTTCGACGACCTCAACAGCCTGTTCTTCCAAGTGCTGGCCCGCGGGCCGCAGGAGCGCAGCGCCGAAATGGCCGCACGCTTCGGCCATGTGCCCTACCTGAACAGCTCGCTCTTCGAGCCCACCGAGCTGGAGCACCGCACCCTGTTCATCAGCAACCTGGAGGATGATCGGCCGCTGCCGCTGCACAAGGCCACCGTGCTGAAGGACGATCGCCTGCGCCGCCTTTCCGGCACCTTGCCCACGCTGGACTACCTCTTCCGCTTTTTGGACGCCTACGACTTCACCAGCGAAGGCGCGGAGGAAGTGCAGGAGGAGAACAAGCGGCTGATCAACGCCAGCGTGCTCGGCCTGATCTTCGAGAAGATCAACGGCTACAAGGACGGCAGCTTCTTCACGCCGGGCTTCATCACCATGTACATGTGCCGCGAGGCCCTGCGCCCGGCCGTGTTGCGCCGCTTCAACACCCGCTTCGCGGAAAAGGGCGAGGCGGCATGCAAGGACCTCGGCGAACTGCGCGACCGCATCGGAGGTGGCCGCGAGGCCAGGGCCGAAGCCAACGCCCTGATCAACGGACTGCGCATCTGCGACCCCGCCGTGGGCAGCGGCCACTTCCTGGTCAGCGCGTTGAACGAGCTCATCGCCATCAAGAGCGAGCTGGGCATCCTGGCGCACCGCAACGGCGAACGGGTGCGCCACCACCGCATCGCCGTGGAGAACGATGAACTGGTGGTGTACGATGAGGAGGAGGGCAGCCTCTTCGAGTACCGTGTGGGCCCCGATGGGCGTGCCGTTTCCGAGCGGCAGCAGCTGCAGGAAACGCTCTTCCACGAGAAGCAGACCCTGATCGAACAGTGCCTCTTCGGGGTGGACATCAACCCCAACTCGGTGAAGATCTGCCGCCTGCGCCTGTGGATCGAATTGCTGAAGCATGCCTACTACCGACCGGGCACGCAGGAGCTGGAAACGCTGCCCAACATCGACATCAACATCAAGTGCGG
>JAVFAQ010000344.1:0-3253 GCA_034002325.1 Flavobacteriales bacterium
GTGACCGGTGATCATCACCGATCTCTTCGACACCAAGCAGCAGCCGTCGTGCATCCGGGGGTGAGCGGGGGGCTCACAGCCCTCTCGGGCGCTCGCAAGGTCGCCCATGCCTTCAGGTGGCGGTTGAATGATGGACCGTGCCGTTGCCGCCCCCCCACCCCGTCCGCTCACCATTTTCCAATAGCCCGCTTCAAAAGGGGATATGATCGAGGCCCGGTCCCACGCTACGGTCGCTCCGCGAAGCCCCATGGGCCGATGCCATGCGGTCGCTTTCCAAGTCCTTGAACCGGACCGTTTCGGGAATGAAGCGCAGTCTTGCGGCACCCAGCGGTCCGTTCCGGTTCTTGGACACGATCAACTCGCCGATGCCGCGGGTGCTGCCGTGCTCATCCTCCGTGACCCGGTAGTACTCGGGCCGGTAGAGGAAGCATACCACATCGGCATTCTGCTCGGCATCGCCCGCATCACGCAGGACGGTTAGCTGGGGGCGCCTATCACCACCGCGTGTTTCCACCGTGCGGCTCACTTGGGACATCACGATGACCGGGACATCCAGTTCCCGGGCAAGCTGCTTGAGGCGGCGGGAAATACCGCCCGCGGACCGCGCCCGGTCGATACCTCTTCCGCTCATGTCATCCGCAATGAGCTGCAGGTGGTCGATCACGAGCAGGTCCACATCATGATCGCTCTTCAAGCGCCGCGCCTCGGCACACAGCTCCGACAGCACCAACGCCACGCGGTCATCAATGAAAATGGGCGCCTTCGAAATGCGTTCGGCATGTTCCCGAACCAGGGTGTTATCAGCCTCTGAAAGCGCACCGTTCCTCAGCTTGGCGAAGCTGATGCCCGATCCCATCGAGATCATGCGGGACGCGAGTTGCCGGCCACTGGCCTCCAGGCTGAAGATGGCCACCGGCCGCTTCCGTTCCATGGCCGTGCTCCTGACCATGCTGAGCACGAGCGATGTCAGGCCCATCCCCGGCCTTGCCGCCACCACCACCAGATCACCGCGCCGCCACCCTCCGGTCAACTTGTCCAGGTCGGCAAAGCCCGTCGGAATGCGACGTGGTGCGTTGGCGTCCTCCATGGGCAGGAGCTCTGCGATGGCTTGTTCGGCCAGCAGCCGGATCGGCTTGCTATGCCCTTGTGTTTTGTTCTTGTCTGGCATGTTCATTCCGGTCATGCACGGCACGCGTGCGGTGAGGACGGCCGATGTGGCCGGCTATTTTTTCGTGGCCGGGGCGACCTGCCGTGGCCTGATCAGTTCTTCCAGCTCCGCCATGCCCAAAGCCCCCTTTTCCTTGAGCCGGTCCACGCACTGCACGAACAACGCATGATCCGCACGCAAGGTGTCCAGTGCCAGCGCCTCGGCCGCTTCGATCCATTGTTTCGCCTGGGCCTCGACCTCGTGCAGCATGGTACGGAACCCGCGATGTTCGGAGGAGGGGTGGTCGGCATGTTGGAAGATGTGCTGCCCCATGCCCGCGCTCTTGACCATGTCAAGCGCCATGGCCGTGGCCCTGCGCAGGTCGTCCTCGGCCCCGGTGCTCACGGCATCGGGTCCGTAGTACATCTGCTCGGCCACACGTCCGGCGAGCAGGCCCGCCAGTTCGGGCACGATGTCTTTACGCAATTGGACACGTCGCACACGGTCCCACACCACGAAGCCGGCCACCTGGGGGTCTCGCGTGCGCACGCACACCTGCAGGGGCCGGCGGCCGCACAACAGGGTGCCACAGACCAGGTGGCCGGTCTCATGCACGGCCGAGCGCTCCAGATGGGCGTCGTCGTCGGGGCCGGCGGGGGGGCCAGCGGTGTCCAGCGCGAGTTCCATCCGGTGTGCTGCGCCCTCGACGAGAAGCTCGGCCACGGGCGTGCCGTCTTCCACGGCCAGGCGCACCGATGCGGCCGCGGGCGCCTGCGCGTGTTCCATGGCCTGGGCCAGCAGCAGGGGCACGGTGTTGTGTACGGCCTCCACCACGGGTCGCGCGCCCAGCACCGCGATGGACGAGGTGGCGCGCAGGTGCTCCACCAGGTTATCGTCCACCGCCACCGTGCGCTTGCATTGGGCGGTGAGGCGCTCGCACAAACCGCGCACCTCGGCACGCACGATGGCGTTGATGGTGTCGGCACCGATCGGAGGGAAGACCACGTGCGAACTACCGATGCGGCCCACCTGTTCGATGCGGAACAGCTTGGTGAGGGCGTGGTGTACACCGGCCCGGCCGATGTTCTCGTGGCGGTGCAGCAGCACTTCGGGGTCCAGCTCGGCCATGGGTTCCTTGCCGCCCACGTACAGCTCGTCCAGGTTGCCCAACAGCACCACCAACGCCTTGCTGGCATCGATCACCCGGCTCACCGGCGTGGCGGGGTCCAGCTCGGCCAACCACGCCAGCACGCCGTTCTGGTCCAGGCGCGAGAGCCGCCCCCGCACGTCCCGGAGCGGTGTTCTCCGGTCGCTCAAGCGCAGGTCCATCCAGACTTCGCCGGGTATGGCCCAGTCCGGGTCCTCGTCGTCGGTGCTGTAATAGCAGCCCACCAGGTCGTTGAACTGTTCCATGGCGGACACCACGCGCCCGTTCTGCACGCGCACCCCGGCCTCCACGGCCTTCTTGAAGCGATCGGTGAAGAGCTTGATGCCCGACCGGCGCCAAGTGTCCGGCCAGGTGATCACGCGACCGGTATCGAGCATCTCCCAGAACCTGCGCAACATGCCCGACTCCCGGACACCCTCTTCGCGATGCACGGTGCGGGCGTTCTGGAACTCGTCCACCACCACGATGAACGGGGTGCCGTCCAGCTGCTCGTCCATGAGCCGGAACACGTCCTCCAGCCAGTATTCCTTGCGGCTTTCGCCGGCATCCAGCCAGAAGGTGCGGTCCTCCATGCCGGCCTCCTTCACCAGGGCGCGCACCAAGCTGCTCTTACCGGTGCCGGTCATGCCCCACAGGCCGATGGTGCGCGGGCGGGTCTGCGTCTCGGCGAACTGGTACCAGGGGGCGAACACATCGAGCAGCCGCCGGATCTCGGTGTCGATTCCGAAGTGCGTGGTGCGCAGCCGCTCTTCCAGGCCCCGGATGCGGGCGGCACGATCGAATATGGAAGCGGAAGGAGCGAACACGGACATGCCACAAGGTTACGGGCCGCCTCTGATCGCCGCCGGGTACATTTGTCAACATGCCCGCCGAACCCAGTCCGGGCGCCGATCCATGAGCTACACCAACCTTCTCCTCACCGACGTCGACAGTATCCG
>JAVFAQ010000345.1:0-3243 GCA_034002325.1 Flavobacteriales bacterium
CAGCAGGCGGGGCGCACAGCTCAGCGCCATGGCGATCATCACGCGTTGCTTCTGGCCGCCGCTGAGCTGGTGGGGGTGGCGGCCGAAGATGCGGGCGGGGTCGGGCAGGCGCACCTCGTCGAAGAGGCCCTCCACGTGGCGGCGCGCCTTGTGGCGGTCCATGCCCAGGTGCGTGCGCACGGCCTCGGCCACCTGCTCGCCCACGGTGTACGCCGGGTCCAGCGCGGTCATGGGCTCCTGGAAGACCATGGCCATCTCCCTTCCGCGCAGGCGGCGCAGGTCGTCCGGCCCCATGGTGAGCAGGTCGTGCGCACCGCCGTCGGCATGCCAGCGGGCCGTGCCGGAGAGGGTGGCCATGCGGCGGTCCAGCAGGCCCATCAGGGCCAGGGAGGTCACGCTCTTGCCGCTGCCGCTGGCGCCCACGATGCCGATGCACGCGCCCTGGTGCAGGTCGAAGGAAACGTCCTGCACCACGGCGGTCGCACCGAAGCGCACGGCCAGGCCGTGTACCTGGAGCAGCACGGCATCGGGGTCGCTCATACCGTGGTGATGGACCCTTCGGGGATCGGTGGCAGGCCGGACAGGCGCAGATGGACCTGCACGGTGGCCACCACGTCCTTGCGGCAATAGGCGGCCACCCGCTCCAGGCCGTCCTCCTCGTAGTAGGCCCGGGCCACGTCGGCGCCGGAGATGTCGTCCTTGGGCGTGGGGATGCCCAGCACATGGCACAGCAGGGCCAGCGAGGTGTACGCCTTGCGGTCGCCGAAGCTCCACAGGTTCATGGTGTCGATGTGGCCCACTTCCCAGGGCTTCAACCCGCCGATGTCCAGCAGGCGCGGCAGCGGGATCCCATGGATCACGCAGCGGCGGGCGATCCACGGGAAATCGAACTCCTTGCCGTTGTGGCCGCACAGCTTGTGGCCGTTGCCGCCGTAGTGCTCGTCCATCAACGCGCACAGACGGAGCAGCAGTTCGCGCTCGTCATGGCCGTGGTAGCTGGTCACGCGCAGGGCCGGTCGGCCGTCCTGCAGGTGTACGGTGCCGAGCCCGATGCAGACGATCTTGCCGAACTCGGCCAGGATGCCGGCGCGTTCCGGGTAGAGTTCGGCGGCGGTCTTTTGCTGGCGCTCCTGTTCGAAGCGGGTCTTGTCGGTGAAGAGCTGCGCGGCGGCCGGGTCCAGGTCCTCCCATCGGCGGTGCTGCGGCACGGTCTCGATGTCCAGGTACAGGGTGCGCTCAAGGTGGGTGGCGTGGCTCATGGTGGTGGGGTTCGGGATATCGCCCCGAAGATCGTGATCCCCGCCATTGTGGCCGTGGCAGCCCTGTGGGCCGGCTCAAGCCGTGCGCTCCAGGAGCCCTTCGGCCATCCGGCGCAGCGGCGCGTGGCGTTCGCCGGGCAGGTCGATGGCCTCGAGCGCCCGGAGCGCGGCGTGGTGGTGGGCGCGGTACCGCTCCTCGGTGGCGGCCCGTGCGCCGGAGCGCTCCACCGCGGCCATGATCGTGCCCAGTTCGCGGTCGGCCGGGGGCTTCGCCAGTTCATGGCGCAGTGCGTGGTCGCCGCGGGCATCGCCCCATGCCAGGGCGCGCAGCAGTAGGCCGGTGCGCTTGCCGGCGCGCAGGTCGCCGCCGCGCTGTTTGCCGGTCACGGCGGGGTCGCCGAAGGCATCGAGCAGGTCGTCCTTCACCTGGAATGCCAGGCCCAGCTCCTCGCCGAAACGGGCGATCATCGCGCAGTGGGCGTCATCGGCGCCGGCCCGCATGGCGCCCACTTGCAGCGCGCACGACAGCAGGGTGGCGGTCTTGAGGCGGATCATGGCCTGGTACTCCTCCAGCGTCACATCGGCCCGCCGCTCGAAGTCCATGTCCATCTGCTGCCCCTCGCACACCATCAGGGCGTGGCGGGCGAAGAGCGCGGCGATGCGCGGGTCGCCGGCCATCAGCTCCTGGGCCATCACCAGCATGGCGTCCCCGCTGAGGATCGCGGTGGGCACGTCCCACCTCACATGCACGGCGGGCCGCCCGCGCCGGGTGGGCGAGCCGTCCATGATGTCGTCGTGCATCAGGGTGAAGTTGTGGAACACCTCGATGCCCAGGGCCGGGTCCAGCGCGTCCTCGGCCCGGCCGCCGAAGAGCTCGCAGGCCATGAGCGTGAGCACCGGCCGCACGCGCTTGGCGGGCAGGCCCATGAGGTAGGCCATGGGCGCGTACAGGTTGCCCGCAGGGAGCTCCTTGACCCACGTGGCGATCCGGGATCCGATGAGGGCGTGGTGGGGCATGGTTGCTGGTGTCGGTCCTCCGTTGTCGGTCCTCCGTTGTCCGTTGTCGGGGCGTCCCGGTGTCGCGTTCAAGCCTGACAACCGACAACTGGCAACTACGCACCCACGAGCTTCAACAAATACTCCCCGTACCCGCTCTTCACCAGCGGCCCGGCGAGGGCACGGAGCTGTTCGGCATCGATGTACCCGCGCTTGTAGGCCACCTCCTCGATGCATCCGATGCGCAGGCCCTGGCGCTCTTCGATCACCTGCACGTATTGCCCGGCCTGCATCAGCGAGCGGAATGTGCCCGTGTCCAGCCAGGCGGTGCCGCGGTCCAGGATCTCCACCTTGAGGCGCCCCTGGCGCAGGTATTCGCGGTTCACGTCGGTGATCTCGTACTCGCCGCGTGCGCTGGGCTTGAGGTCACGGGCGATGTCGAGCACGGTGTTGTCGTAGAAGTAGAGGCCGGGCACGGCGAAGTTGCTCTTGGGGCGCGCGGGCTTCTCCTCGATGCTGAGCACGCGGTTGTCGGCGTCGAACTCCACCACGCCGTAGCGCTCGGGGTCGCTCACGTGGTAGGCGAAGACCAGGCCGCCCCGGGGTGCGGTGTGCTCGCCCAGCATGCGGCCCAGGCCGCGCCCGTGGAAGATGTTGTCGCCCAGGATCAGCGCCACGTTGTCGGTGCCCACGAAATCGCGGCCGATGACGAACGCCTGGGCCAGGCCGTTGGGCGTGGGCTGCTCGGCGTACGCGAAGGAGCAGCCCAATGCGCTGCCGTCGCCCAGCAGGCGGCGGAAGTGGGGCAGGTCGTGCGGTGTGCTGATGATCAGCACCTCGCGGATGCCCGCAGCGAGCAGGGTGCTCAGCGGGGAGTAGATCATGGGGTTGTCGTACACCGGCATGAGCTGCTTGCTCACGGCCAGGGTGAGCGGGTGCAAACGGGTGCCGGAGCCGCCGGCGAGGAGGATGCCTGTCAGGGTGCGTC
>JAVFAQ010000346.1:0-3241 GCA_034002325.1 Flavobacteriales bacterium
GGTCGTCCAGGTCGATGCGTTTCCGCTTGGACGAGGGGATCGTCGCCAGGACAGGGATGGGGGTGATGCGCTTCAGGTGGTCCAGGTCGGCGATGCTGTCCTTGATCAGGTCCTGCACGATGATCAGGATGATGGGCAGGAGGATGCTCAGCGCCAATGCCCCACCCAACGCCATGCGCTTGGAAGGTTTGATGGCCTTCCCGGTCGTACGCGCCTCGTCCACCACCCACTTGTCCACCTCGTCGCTGGCGATGGCGATGCCGGCCTCGGCGCGCTTCTCCATGAGGTAGTTGTAGAGGCTCTCGCTGAGATTGAACTTGCGCTGGATGTTGCCCAGGCGCCGCTCGTTCTCGGGCAGCTGGTTGAACTCGTGGTTGATGCGGCCCAGGCTCTTGTTCACTTGGGCCAGGCCGATCTCCACCTGCTGCACCAGGCTTTCGGCGGTCTGGGCCAGCGAGGCGGTGAGGTTCTTGAGCCGGCGCTCCATGGCCACGATGGCCGGGTTGTTGCGCGGGCCGGCGCTCACGTTCTGCGCGGCCAGGTCGGCGCTCATGCGGGTGATCTCCATCACCAGGTTGTTCAGCACCGGGTCGTCGATGCCCGAGGAGGAGGGGGCGGGCACGTTGCGCAGGTCGCTCTGGCTGCGCACCTTGTCGAGGATGGACCGGCAGTACTGCATGCGGGCCACCAGGTCCGAGCGCTCGCGCTCCAGCCGGCTGCGCTCCTGGAACAGCGCATCGCTGGTGGTGGCGGCACTGATCATGCCGCCGCTGCGGCCCCGGAACCCTTCCATGCTGGACTCCACCTCGCGCAGCGAATCGGACACGATGCCGATCTGGTCGTCGATGAAGTTGATCGTCTTGAGGCCCTTCTGGTGGCGCCGGTACAGCTCGCCCTCGATGTAGGATTCCAGCAGCTTGTTGATGTAGAGCTTCTCCTTGCTGGTCACCTCGCCGGTGGTGGACACCGAGACGATGCTGCTCTCGTCGCTCAGCGGCACGGCCACGGTCTTGGCACGGTGCTCGGCCACCAGGGCGTCCAGGCTGTTGATGGTGAAGAAGTACTCCTTGTCCGCGCTGTAGGTGCGGTCCTCGGGGAACTCGATGGTGAAGCTCAGGCCCTCGGCCACGAAGGGTTCGCCGATGCGGGCCACCTGGTCCACCTCGTACCCGGTGATGAAATCGTCCAGCTCGGTCTGTTTCTGCACGTTGTACAGCGAGGCGAACTTCGCCTTGGCCTTCACCCGGTAGGTGCCCGCCTCGCGGTCCACCTCCACGTGGACGGGGATGCCATAGACCTGCACGGCCACCGTGTCCAGGGTCACGAAGAAGGGCGGATAGTCGTACTTCTGCTGGGTGAGGAAGCGGTACCGCTCGTAATAGGTGATGCCGAAGTCCAGCCGCTTGAGGGTGCGCTTGACGTTGGTCACCGAGGTGAGCACGGCGATCTGGTCCTCGATCTCGGAATTGCCGCCCAGGAATGCGGTGCCCTTGATGAACTCGGTGGCCGGGCCCAGCTGGTTGCGGCCCCGCTCGCTCATCAGCAGCACGGCCTCCACGCGGAAGATCTTGGCGGTGGTCTTGATGTAGGCCACGCCGAGCGCGCCGGCGATGATGCCGGTGATCAGGAAGAGCCACCACTTGGCCAGCAGCTTGCGGAAGATGGCCCGCAGGTCGATCGTGTCCAAGGCGCTGGTGGTGCTCATGCTACCGGTTGTTCTGGATCACCGTGAAGACCACGGCGGCGGTGCTGATGGCACTGAGCAGGATCACGAACAGGTCCAGGTTGAGGCGCCCCGCCCGGGCCCGCAGCGCGCGTACGTACACGGTGTCGTTGGGCAGCAGGTAGTAGTACTCGGAACTGAGCACCTCGGTGCTGGAGAGGTCCAGGTAGATGGCCTGCACGCCGCGGTCGCTCTGGCGCATCAGGGTGACGTGGGTCTTGTCGGCGAACTCGTTGGGCCCGCCGGCCAGGGCCAGGGCCTCGAGCACGCTGATCTGGTTGTTGTAGACGAAGTAGGACCCCGGCTGGCGCACGTCGCCCAGCACGCTCACACGGAAGCTCACGAGCTTGAGGATCACCGTGGCGGTGGTGAAGTACTCGTTGATCTTGCGTTGCACCAGCTCCTGGGCCTCGCCCACGGTGAGGCCCTGCACCTTGATCTTGCCCACGGTGGGCAGTTGCACGTGGCCGTTCTTGTCCACGCTGTACCCGTTCACGTAGAACGATGCGTCGTTCATGCCCTGGATGCCGCCCTGGGCCTCCACATTGAAGAAGCGGTGGGTGGCCTCGTCCAGGCCCATGACCCGGATGGAGAGCACGTCGTTGACCTGCACGCGGTACTCGAACTTGCGGTTCTCGAACAACTTGCTGGACCCCTCGGTGAGGGTGCGGTCGTTGAGGTAGTTGATGTTGCGCTTGCCCACGCAGCCGCCCAGCAGCAGCAGGCCGGCCAAGGCCACCAGCCCGGGCACCGTGCGGAGGGAACGGGAAGGGCCGGAAGAAGGTCGGTTCATACGGTGATATGGGATGGATCGCAGGCCGAAGCGGCGCAAGATACGAGCGGCGGCAAGGAAGGTTCGCGTGGCGGGGCCGGGGGCATCGATGCAAAAAGGCCCTCCACCGGGGTGGAGGGCCTTTCGTGGGTAGCCCGTAGGGGAATCGAACCCCTGTTTCATCCGTGAAAGGGACGCGTCCTAACCCCTAGACGAACGGGCCATGCTTTTCACTGCCCCGCCGGAACACCGACAGGGCCGGCAAAAGTAAGGCGATCGGGGGATCCGGCCACGGGCGGGTCACGAAATGTCTTCCATTTCCGCTTGGAACCTGAAGCCCAGGCGCTTGCCGGTGCTCACCTGCTGGGTGGCGTAGAGCATGCGCATCTCGCCCACGGAGACCTGGCTCACCTGGTCGTAGGGCGGCACCAGCAGGTCGAAGCCGATCACATGGTCCACCACGGCGTAGGCCAGCTCCTTCAGGGCGGCCCGGTCCATCACCGCGCCGGCGAGGTTGTTGTACAAGGTGCCCAGCCGGTGCTTGCCCTGCACGAAGTAGTGGCCCTCGCCGTTGAGGAAGAGGCGCGCCACCATGTAGCCCATGTCGCGCTCGCGGTTGTACAGCAGCGAGTCGCTGAGGAAGTTGTAGATGTTCACCATGCCGAAGTAGCCGCGGGCCTCGTCCTCCTGCAGGTAGGTGCTCTTCCACAGGTGGTGGGCCTGGCCCAGGCGGAACACGTTGGTGT
>JAVFAQ010000347.1:0-3228 GCA_034002325.1 Flavobacteriales bacterium
CATCCTCGAGGCGTGGGACCCGGACCAGCCGTTCTGACCGTACGGGAAACCTGCAAACACCTACATTTACCCGCCCCCTTCCAGAAACCAGATGACGATGTTCCCCGTGATGAGACCCGGTGCAGCTTGTTTCGCCATTGGCGCCCTGTTGCTCTCCAGCACCGCCCTGCAAGGGCAGGATGCCAACAGCTCCTTCAACCAGCGGTTCGAGGAAGGCAACAAGTTGATGGAGGAGAAATTCTTCAACCAGGCGGCGGAGATCTGGTACGAACTCGCCGAGAAGGACCCCACCAACGCGAACCTGAACTACAAGCTCGGATACGCGTACCTCCACTCCTACAACCAGAAGTCCAAGGCCCTGCCCCACCTGGAGTCCGCCGCCAAGCTGCGCACCGCCAAGTACAGCGGCTTCAACATCAGCGGCTACGACCCGTTCGACGCGCGCGAGAAGAACTGCCCGCCGGACGTGGACTACTACCTGGGGCGCGCCTACCACCTGAACAATGAGTTCGACAAGGCCGATGCGGCCTATTCCAAGTTCCTCGGCGAAGTGGGGTCCAAGCACGTGCTGTACCCGCAGGCCAGCCGCGGCCTGGAGCAGACGGCCAGCGCCCGCAAGCTGATGGCCGACCCCCTGCCCTACCTGATCTCCAACACCGGCCAGGTGATCAACTCCGACCACCCGGACTTCAGCCCGGTGCTTTCCGTGGACGGCAACGCGCTGTTCTACACATCGCGGCGCATCCGCCCGGACAGCTCGAACCTGAGCGTGATCGACCCGGTGGCCGGCCTGCCCTACGAGAACATCTACGTGAGCTACAAGGACCGCCAGGGCAACTGGCAGGCGCCCGAACTGCTCAATGTGAACCCCGACGGCGCCGGCCACCTGGCATCGGTGAACGTGAGCGCCGACGGCCAGACCCTGTTCATCTACCGCGATGACGGCGGCGACGGCAACATCTACGAGAGCAAGCTCGTGGGCGAGGTGTGGAGCGACCCCGTGCTCATGGGCAGCGACATCAACACCAAGGCCTGGGAGACCCACGGCGCGCTGACCGCCGACGGCAACACCTTCTACTTCGTGAGCGATCGCAACGGCGGCCACGGTGAGCGCGACATCTACCGCGTGGTGAAACTGCCCGACGGCTCCTGGAGCAAGGCACAGAACATCGGGCCCACCGTGAACACCCCCTACAACGAGGACGGCGTGTTCATACACCCCAACGGCCGCACCCTCTACTTCGGCTCCACCGGCCACAACTCCATGGGCGGCTTCGACATCTTCATGACCGAGCTGCAGGACGACGGCACCTGGACCGAGCCGAAGAACCTGGGCTACCC
Organism: Flavobacteriales bacterium; assembly: GCA_034002325.1. Classification (GTDB taxonomy): domain Bacteria; phylum Bacteroidota; class Bacteroidia; order Flavobacteriales_F; family PHOS-HE28; genus PHOS-HE28. Next base: position 1,342 of record JAVFAQ010000347.1, read on the forward strand.
GCTGAACACCACCGATGACGACGTGTTCTTCATCACCACCGCCGACGGCCGCCGCGGATACTTCAGCAGCGACCAGATCGGCGGCTACGGTGAGAAGGACATCTACTTCGTGGACCTGCCCACGGAGATGGAGGCCGAAGGGCTCACCGTGCTGAAGGGCTTCATCATCCCGCCCCCGGGCGAGAGCCTGCCGCCCAGCACCATCCTGTACGTGACCGACAAGGAGACCGGCGAGGTCAAGAGCTACAAGCCCCGCCAGCGCGACGGCGTGTACGTGGCGATCCTGCCCCCCTGCCGCGAGTACAACCTGGACTACCGCGTGAACGACGTGACCGTGCATACCGAGGACATCTTCGTGGAGTGCGAGAGCGCCTACCAGGAGATCAACAAGGAGATCTACCTCAACCCCGTGTCCCTCGCAGGCCCCGCCAGCATCGTGGACCTGCCGCAGGGCGCCCCGCCGGGCAGCAAGGAGCCGGGCGAGCCGGTCAAAGGCAAGGACCCCAAGACCGACGCCGAGGTGAAGGAGGACGGCGGCGCCCCGCACGTGACCCCCGACGCCAGCTACGCCGACGAGTTCAGCAAGTACTACGCCTACAACGTGAAGGACATCGACCAGGGCGAGGCCCGCTGGAAGGAGTTCATCGACGTGGTGGTGCGCCTGATCGAGGAGAAGGGCGAGGCCCGCGTGGTGATCGAGGGCAGCGCCTCCAAGGTGCCCACCCGCACGTACGGCACCAACGAGAACCTGAGCCGCCAGCGCATGGAGGATGCACGCTCCCGCCTGGTGGAGGCCATCACCGCCCGCGGACAGGACCCCAACAAGCTGAAGCTCGAGGCCGTCAACAACCTGGTGCAAGGCCCCCGCTATACCGGCGACTACAAGAACACCGAGAAGTACGGCAAGTACCAGTACGTGAAGCTGAAGGTGCGTTGAGCCGCATTGTTGAGAACTTTCAGGAGGCCCGGCCATGCGCCGGGCCTCCTGTTTTCCCACCTTCGTGGCATGCGCATACAACTTGAACGACCCCTGGCCTTCTTCGACCTGGAGACCACCGGCACCCGCATCGGCCGGGACCGCATCGTGCAGATCGGCATCGTGCGCCTGATGCCCGACGGCTCCCGCGACCAGTACCAGGTCCTGGTGAACCCCGGCATGCCCATCCCCGCCGAGGCCACCGCCGTACACGGCATCACCGACCTGGACGTGGCCATGGCGCCCGCGCTGGAGGCCGTGGCCCAGGAGGTGATGGACCAACTGGCCGGATGCGACCTGGCCGGCTTCAACGTGCTGCGCTTCGACCTGCCCTTCCTCACCGAGGAGCTGCACCGCGTGGGCCGCGACTGGAACACCGCCGCCGTGCGCGTGGTGGACGTGCAGCGCATCTACCACCAGAAGGAGCGCCGCGACCTGAGCGCCGCCCTGCAATTCTACTGCGGACGCGCCCATGAAGGCGCCCACGATGCCCTGGCCGATGTGGAGGCTACCGCCGACGTGCTCCTGGCCCAATTGGAGCGCTACCCGGACCTGCCCGCCGACGTGCCCGCACTGGGCGGGTTCTCCGGCGACATGGACCGCCGCCCCGACCCCGCTGGCAAGTTGCGCTTCGATGAGCGCGGCCAGGTTTGCCTCGCCTTCGGCAAGTACGCCGGCTGGACCCTGGAGAACATCGGCCGCAACGACCCCGGATACATCCAGTGGTTGATGACCAAGGCCGAACTGCCCGGAAGCACCTTGGCCGTGATGAAGGAGGCGCTGGCGGACATGCACGCATAGCCATGGCCGGGCATCCCGGCCCGATGCACCGAATGCCCCGGGCACGGTACCTTTCGTGACATGAGGCGCACGGGCATGGTATGGTCGATGGCCTTGTTGGGGGCCACCGC
>JAVFAQ010000348.1:0-3225 GCA_034002325.1 Flavobacteriales bacterium
ACGGGCGACCACGCGCTTGCCGCTCAGGTCATGGATGTCCACCGCGATCGTACGGACCTCATCCGTCAGGCCGTCGATCGCCAGCCACAGTTGTTGGCCGTTGTTCGGGTTGGGCCACAGGCTCACGCCCGTGTGGGCCATCATCAGGCTCTCGCCGCCGGGCGCTGCGCTCGGTGCGATGGTCACATCACAGGCCCATCCCCAGTTGCACCACGTGGTGCCGCCGTCCTTGCTGGCCCGCACACGCACTTGGTAGATGCTGCCCACGTTCATCGGGGGTTGGCCGGTCCAGTTCAGGTGGCGGATCACGGTGTTGCTCTGCACCGTCACCAGGTAGCCCTCGCCCGGGTTGCTGAACTCGAACTCGTACTTGTTGGCGCCGCCCACCGAGCGGGCGTACACGCGGTTGGCCATGCTGTTGGGGCCGCCGAAGGTGCGCGCCACGCCGCAGCTGAAGTTGGCATGGCCCACGATGTCGTTCAGGCCCGTGGGCGTGCAGGCGGCCTGTGCCGGGTCGAGCGTCACGCGGCACGCGGGGCCGTAGGGCAGCTCCGTGCCATCGATCACGCCGCGGATGCGCACGTTGTACAGCACGTTGTCCTGCAAGTGGTTCGCCGCCGCCCAGTTGTTCAGCTTGATGTGCGCCGCACGCACCGCGTTGTTCGGCGCGAAGCCGTCGCTGGTGGCGTGGTTGCGGAACTTGCGGAAGCTCAGCCCGCCGTTTGGGTCGTAGAACCAGAACTCGTATCCGCTGGTGGCGTTGGTGGTGCCGAACTGGGCGCTCACGGCCGGGTTCTCGGCGGCCACCAAGTAGTTGCCACTGGTCCACCAGAAGCGGTCGCAGCTGGTCTGGATCGGGCGGTCGGCGCCCAAGGGCAGGCAGAAGCCTTCGCTGTTGGCGATGGCGCTCACGCCGGCGGGTGCCAGCTGCAGGTTGCCCATGTTGTCGATGATGCGCTCACCATCGGCGGTGCGCAGCGCATAGCCGCCCACGGCGTTGCCGGTGCCGGTGTTCTCCACCTCGAAACGGAAGCATCCGTCGGGCACGCAGGTGGCGGTGCTGCCCTGGCCGGGGGTGAAGGTGCCGGAGGCCACCACGGCATCGGTGGCCAGGTCGCGGATGCGCCACACCACGTTGTTCGCGCCGGTGGTCTGTTCGTTCACCACGAAGAGGTCGGTGGTGCAGGCGGGGGTGCCCACGCAGTCACAATCCGCGTTGAGCACGCCGTTCTCGAAGCCGGGGCCGGGGTCGCAGGCCTGCCCCACGGCGGTGATCGCCGGGTCGGTGTCGTCGCAGTCATCGCCGTTGGCCACGTGGCCGGCGGGCTGGGCGCATGCGGTGGCGGTGGTGGCGGGGTCGCCGTATCCGTCGCCATCGGCATCGGCATACCAGGTGGCGGGGGTCTGCAGGGAGAAGCCCCAAGTGGTGCAGCCGGTGGCCGGGCCACTGGCGTTGCGGGGCACCACGCGCCAGCTGTACGTGCCCGGGGCGAGGGTGCCGGCGGCGTACGTGGTGCCGCCTTGGTCGCTGCTCACCAGGGTGGTGGCGGTGGTGCCGGCGTTCAGGTACACGTCATAGCCCGTGGCGCCGGTAACCGCGGCCCACGAGAGCGTCACCGGGCCGCTCTGGCACAGTGCGGCGGCCGGGGCCGGCTGCGGGGCGGTGGCGCATGCCGGCGGGGTGGGCGCCGTGCCGCACTGCACCCGGCGGGTACGGCTGACGGAATTCCAATCGCAGCCGCTGTTCAGGTGGGTGTAGAAACGCACCTGCATGTTGCTGGACGGCGTGAAGGTCACCGGCGAAGGACCGGAGGCCAGCACCTGGTTGCCATTGGCGTTGCCGATGGTGATGTGGTCCGTGGCCACCGAGCTGGAGAAGGTGTAGGCCGTGCCACCAGTGAGCTGCAAACGGGAATAGTCCGTGGGCTTGCCAATGGTGGTGACGTCCTGCGGCGTACCGGTGCAGCTCGGTGTGAAGGTGCTGGTCGGGAATTGGTAGTTCGAGCTGTTCCCTTGAGCGCTGAGGCAGCCGTTGATCGAGCCGGTGGCCATGAACAGGCGCACCTGGGGGCGCACATGGATCCGACCGGTACCTGAGAGGCTGCATCCGCCTCCGCTCGTGGTGAGCGATCCCACCAGCGCGTGATAGCGGGTATCACCGAGAATGGAGCCGGCACTGCCCGTGCCCCCGCTCCAGCAGACGTCCACCACGATGTTCTGGGTGCCGTTCCAGTTGAAGTTGGTGGTGAAGTTGATGTCCTGGAAGCCGGTGCCGGCCGGGGCGAAGTTGCCGCTGTACACCGTGGTCCACGAGCTGGGCGTGAAGAAGTTGTTGCCCGGGAAGAAGTCGCCGCCGGTGGTGTAGTGCGCCATGCGGATGGTGTACCCGTTCACCGCGCCGGTGCCGGTGGTGGCGATGTTCCATGCCAGGCGTTGGATGGCCCCGGCCGCACCGCCCTCGGTGAGGATGTCCGAGGCCAGGACCATGACCTGCACCCGTCTTCCGCTGTTCTTGATGTTGTACGGTGATTGGCCGCTGGTGCCCATGTTCACCGTTCCTTCGCCCAGGGTCACGTACCCCTGTGCCTGTGCCTTGTCCGGTGGCAGTGCCCATGCGGCGGCCACCAACGATCCGATGGCGATCGTTCTACGTATGTTCCTCATCTCCTTGCTGTTGGGTTGTTTGGTTCCTATGTCCCGCGCGCTGGTTCAGGGCGAACGGGGCCGCGAACTTAGACCGATCGGCAGGGGTCGGCATGACGATGATCAGTGGACACGGGCCACGCGGGGATCGCTCGGTGGAGCGGCTGCGCCGGGCACGGGCATCGTGCAGGGCTTCCCGGAGCACAAGAAGGCCGCCCGCGCCGGCGGCGAAGTGGCCGGCAAGGCCCGCCGCGACTTGGAGACCAAGAGCGGACGCAAGGTGGTGACCAACGAGAACTACCTGTCCTTGGCGCAGGGCGAGAAGAATCGTTCCAGGATCGCGCCCGCCAAGGCTGCGCGGAAGAAGCGGAAGTGAGGGGGGCTGTACCCGTAGCTTTGCACCCGCCTGCCTGTATTCTAAGACCTGTGCAAGTCACGCCGCGAACTTGTAGAGGTCCACTGTCCCAGCCCCCTAAATTCCCGGACGCGTTTATGGTCGCAGAACCATAAACCGTTTACCCATGAAAGAGAGGAAGAAGTTCAGCAAGGACGAGAAAGTGCGGATCGTACGAGAGGCCGCCG
>JAVFAQ010000349.1:0-3223 GCA_034002325.1 Flavobacteriales bacterium
GGAGCAGGACCCCCGGTTGCGCTACGCCGTGATGGCCCACGGCTCCGACCTGTACACCGAGCGCCACGCCAACGGCCGCATACCCTACCGCGCGTGGCAGGTGCGCCAGGCCGACCGCGTGATCTGCATCGCCCGCCACGGCGCCGACTACCTGCGTGCCCGCTTCCCCGCCCACGCCGGCAAGGTGGAGGTGGCCCACCTGGGCACCATGGACCATGGCCCGGGGCCGTGGGCGCCCGCCGATGCCTTGCGGATCGTGAGCTGCGCGTACCTGCGCCCGCCCAAGCGCATCCACCTGCTCGCCCGCGCCCTGGCGCAGGTGCGCCGGCCCGTGCATTGGACCCATTTCGGCGACGGGCCCGATCGCTCCGCGCTGGACGAGGCCGTGGCCGCACTGCCGCCGCACATCACCGTGGACATGCCCGGCAACGTGGTGCCCGAAGAGGTCATCGCCTGGTACCGCCGGAACCCGGCCGACCTCTTCGTGCATCTCAGCGGCCACGAGGGCGTGCCGGTGGCGATGATGGAGGCCATCAGCTTCGGCATACCGGTGTGGGCCAACGACGTGGGCGGCGTGGCCGAACTGCTCCGGCCGCCCGCCGGCAAACTGCTGCCCGCGGACATCGACCCCGCCCGGCTGGCCGCCCTGCTCGACGGGCCCGAGGCCGACCATTGGCGCCAGGCGGAGGTGCGCCGCGACGTGCGCGCCTACTGGCAGGAGCAATTCTCCGCCGAGGCCAATTTCGTGCGCATCGTATCACAGGCCTCCAGCTTGTGAAACGATGTCGCACAGGCCTCCGGCTTGCACAACAGCCGCCAACGCCCGGTCCCGGCCGGTGGTCGGGTCGCAGAGGCTGTACGATCCGCATCGATCCAGATGCGCCGGCCTACCGGTAGGCAGGTTGGCCAGGTGGCGGCACCCCGACCTGGTTGCCGGAAAACGGCGGGGGGGTTACCTTGCGCGCCGCTTTGGAACACCGTGCGGGGCACAGCAGCGCCGCATCCCACCATGATCCGCTCGCGCAAGGACCTGTACGAATACCTCGAGGCGGACCGCGTGCAGTTGAAACGTTCCGGCTTTTTCAACCCGGTGTACGATGAAGTGTGGGCGTTCCAGCGCCGGATGCGTTACACCGAGTATTACCTGAATTGCGGCAAGGGGCCCGTCGGCTGGCTGCTGCGCAAGTTCTGGTCGTACCGCTTCCACCGCCAGGCCGTGCGCTGCGGCTTCGACATTCCGCCCAACACCTTCGGGCCGGGCCTCTCCATCGCGCACCGCGGCACCATCGTGGTGCATGCCGACGCCCGGATCGGCGCCAACTGCCGCCTGCACGTGGGCGTGGTCATCGGCACCCGGCCCGGCCCCGTGGACCGCGTGCCCCGCATCGGCGACAATTGCTACATCGGGCCCGGCGCCAAGATCTTCGGCGACATCGAGATCGGTGCCAACACCGCCGTGGGCGCCAATGCCGTGGTGGGCCGGTCCTTCCCCGAGGGCGACTGCACCATCGCCGGCGTGCCCGCACGCAAGGTGAGCGACACCAGCAGTGCGGAGTACATCATCGCCACCCGCACCACCTGATCGCATGCCCAAGTTGCTGATCGTCGTGGGCACACGGCCCAACTTCATCAAGGTCACCCGCTTCAAGCCCATGGCCCGGGCGCGCGGGGGCATCGACGTGCGCATCGTGCATACCGGCCAGCATTACAGCGCCAACATGGCCGATGTCTTCTTCGACCAGTTCGGCCTGCGCCCCGACCGTTTCCTCGGCATCGGCCCGGGCACGCCCAACGCCCAGATGGCATCGGTGATGCGCGAGCTGGAGCCCGTGATCGCCGAGGAAGGGCCGGACATGGTGATGGTGGTGGGCGACGTGAACAGCACCCTGGCCGCCGCCATCACCGCCAACAAGATGGGCGTGCCCCTGGCCCACCTCGAGAGCGGCCTGCGCAGCTTCGACCGCACCATGCCCGAGGAGCACAACCGCGTGCTCACCGACCACCTCACCGATCATTTCTTCGTCACCGAACAGAGCGGGCTGGACAACCTGCGCAAGGAGGGGCTGGACCGGGGCGGCAACGTGCATTTCGTGGGCAACACCATGATCGACACGCTGGTGGCCTACGCCCCGCAGGTGGAGGCCTCGCCCGTGCTGGACGACCTGGGCCTGGGCACCGGCGGCCATGTGCTGATGACCATCCACCGCCCCGCCACGGTGGACGACCCGCAGCGGCTGGCCGAACTGCTCGAGCTGATCGCCCACATCAGCGCCGCCCGCCAGGTGGTCTTCCCGATCCACCCGCGCACCCGCCGCAACATCGCCTCCTTCGGCCTGCAGCCCCGCCTGGACGCCCTCACCGGCCTGGTGCTCACCGAGCCGCTGGACTACTTCGCCTTCCAGAAGCTGATCGCCACCTGTGCCTTCATCCTCACCGACAGCGGCGGCATCCAGGAGGAGAGCACCTTCCGCCGCGTGCCCTGCCTCACCCTGCGGCCCAACACCGAGCGGCCCAGCACGGTGGACATCGGCACCAACGAGCTCGTGCCCCTGGACGATGCCGCCATCCGCGCCGCCGTGCAGCGCATCGAAGCCGGCGGGCACCGCAAGGGCGCTGTGCCCCCGCTGTGGGACGGCCGCGCCACCGAACGCATCCTGGACGTGCTGGCGCAGCTGCCGTGATCATCTACCTCACCCATAACGACCAGCCTTCGGGCGTGTACTGGAGCCAGGTCACCGACGTGGTGGCCCACCTCAACACCTTGGACGGCCCGGCGGTGAAGCTCGTGGCCTTGGTGAGCGGCCGCGGTTGGCGCACCACCCGCCGCGCCATCCGCCAACGCTGCCCGGGCGCCTGGGTGCTGCCCATGGTGCCCACCATGCGGCGGTGGCGCGCCAATGCCGCCATCGTGGCGTGGGCATGCCGGCTCCTGCGCCCCACGGGCATCCTGTGCCGGGGGCCGTTCGCCACCTGGATGGCCCTGCGCGCACGCGAGCGCGGGCTGGTGCAGCGCGTGGTGTTCGACGGGCGCGGTGCGTACGCCGCCGAGTGGGAGGAGTACCGCATCGTGGACGATGACGCCCTGATCGCCGCGGTGCGGCCGGTGGAGGAGCGCGCCGTGCGCGAGAGCGATTTCCGCCTGGCCGTGAGCCATGCCCTGGTGGACCACTGGCGCGAGCGCTACGGCCACGCGACCGATGCGCACGTGGTGGTGCCCTGCACC
>JAVFAQ010000350.1:0-3223 GCA_034002325.1 Flavobacteriales bacterium
TGCCGCACCGCCACGATCCCGCCCACGACCAGCAGGGCCAGGGTGCCCAGGGCCAGCGCGGGCCGCCAAGCGTGACGCAATTCCTGCGGCCACAGCACCGCGAGCAGGCCGTTGAGCCACGGCCCCCGCCGGGCGGCGTGCGCCTCGCGGAAGGCCGCCATCACATTGATGCGCACGGACTCCTCGGGCGCGATCGCCGGCAGCCGCCCCGCGCCGCGCTCCACGCCCAGGAGCAGCGCGCGCATGGCCTCGTATTCCGCGCGGCCGTCCACGTGTAGCAGCACGCGGGCGCGGTCCGCCTCGGGCAGCTCGTCGAACGGGTATGCGCGCAGCAGCCGCTCGATGTCCGCTGGTCCGTGTTCAGGCCGTTCCATGGCTGGCAATGGGATTGGGGCCGAACTCCTTCAGGCGCTCGGCCAGTTTTTTCAGGGTGTAGAAGATGCGCGATTTCACGGTGCCCTCGCTGCACTCCATGATCGCCGCGATCTCCTTGATCGGCAGGTCCTCATCGAAGCGCATCACGAAGGTGGCCTTGTGGTCGGGTTCCAGGCGGGCCAGCTCGGCGTCCAGCCGGGCACGGAACAATCCGTGGTCCACGGCGCGACCGGCCTGGGCCTCCACGCGGTCGGGTTCATGGCGCAGGTGCTCGGCGGCCTGGCGCACCACGGCATGGTGGCGGTAGGCGTTCTTGCACATGTTGTTCGCCACGCTGAACAGCCAGGTGCTGAAGGGCCGCGCGGGGTCGTAGCTCTCGGGCCGCCGCGCCAACTTGGTGAAGAGTTCCTGCAATTGGTCCTGCGCCATTTCACGGTCGCTCCACAGCATGCGGTGGAAGTAGTTCAGCACACGGTGCTTGTACCGGTCGTACAGCGCCGCGAAGGCCTGTTCGTCGCCGCCGCGCACCAGCTCCATCAGGCGTTCATCGCCCAGCTCGCGGTATGCCTTGCGGAAGAACGCCATGCGTCAATGCTCCAGCACGCCGGTGCGGTAGAGTTGTTCGGTGGCGCCCAGCTCGTGGGCCATCCCGCGCAATTCATGTTGCAGCGGCGCGTAGCCTTCCTCCAGGCCGATGGCGCGGTAATGCTTCAGCAGGACGGCGGCCGGCACGAGGTAATTGTGCGACAACGGCCCGGCATTGAGGGCCTTGTGCATGCGGGGCCAGTTGGCGGCCAGCGCGGTGGTGTTGTCGAAGGGCACGGCACTGTACCGGGCGGCCAGGCCGGTCACGTACAGCTGGCCGCTCCACCGTGCCAGGCGCTCGGGGCCCAGGGCGAGCGAGCAGTACACGGGGCGGTCGGTGCGGCGCGCCAGTTGGTCCACGAAGGTCTCGGCGGAAGGTGTCGCGCCCCGTGCCCCCGCGCGTGCCCAGATCAGCCCACGGTAGGCCGCGTCCTCCAGCATGCGGTGGTCCACGGCGATCACGTCGCGCCGGCTGCCGGAAGCGTACTGGCGGGTCCACACCGCGTAGGCGTCCATCTCGCCGGCGGCGATCAGCACCGCGTCGGGCGCCACGGAGAGCAGGATGTCATCGGCCATGGCCAGCAGGGCGGGGGCGATGCCGCCGCGCTGCACCAGGTCGAGGCCGTGGCGTACCATGGCGGCCTCGTCACCGCTGCGCGCGGCGCCCGCCAGTTGCGGCCCGATCAGTTCCACGCGGCCGGTGCCGGTGCGGGCGGCCTGCTCCAGATGGGCCCAGGCGGCCTCCTGCGGAAAGTGCAGGTGGAACAGCGCGATCCGCGTCTCGAACCCGTCGGCGTCATTGCGGGCCATGTCGTGGGCGATGTCTTCCAGGCGGGCGTGGTCCGGGGCGGGGATGGCGCCGCCGTGGCGCGCCAGCGATGCGTTGCGCGCGCTGCGGAAGAGGTTCAGCCGGGCCTGCTGGTCGGCGGGATGCTCCTGCACGATGCGTTCCCACCGGCCGGTCTCCTCCTGCAGCTCCGCGCCATGCCAGCCGCCTTGCACGGGGTCGTTCATCACGGCGGCGGGGGGCGGTGGCGGCGCGCCCGACTGTGCCCGGGCCGGTGCCGACCACAGCAGGCAGGCGATGAGCAGGGTACACCAGGTCTTCATGGTCCTCAGCGATGCGGTACACGCCACGGCGGCCAAGGTTCGATCGGGCCGCCCGCCCGTACCTTTGCAAAGGAAAGGCCGAACGGCCGGCCCACGGCCGCCGCCCGCGGTACACGACGCATGGACCAGCCCGCACCCCAGCAAGACCCCGTGGAACGCCTGCGTGCCCGCCTCAACGAGGTGCATGACTGGCCTTCGGTCTACATGTACAAGATGGTGCTGGAACCCGACGAAGACAAGATCGCGGCCCTGCTCGCCATCTTTCCGCCCGAGGCCGAGGTGCTGCGCCGCTACTCCGGCAGCGGCCGCTTCGTGAGCATCACCCTGAAGCAGATGGTGATGAGCGCCGAGGAAGTGCTGGACCGCTATGACCGGGTGCATCGCCTGGGCGGCGTGATGATGCTTTGAGCATGGACCTGGACACCCTGCGCACCGTCCTGATCATCACCCTGTCCATCACGGTGACGGTGCTGGCCGCGCGGCGCTTCAAGCGGTGGGTGCTGCAACGCCACCTGCCCGCGGTGCTGCACGCCGAGGTTTTGGCGCTGGATGTGATGTACCACCCGGCCCGCCTGCGCGTGGTGGTGAAGGTGCCCGGCCCGCAACGCATCCACACCCGGTTGCTGGACACCGCGCACGCCCGGGTACACCAGTGGGATGATGCCGAGCTGCCCCCCGGCACCCATGCCATGGACCGCGAGCTGCCCGCCCTGCCCGATGGCGACCACGTGCTGGAAGTGAGCACCGCCACGCAACGCACCTTCCGCACCTTCCGTCTACGCAGTGCATGAGCCGCCGCCGGGACCGGGCCATACCACCACGCACCAGCGGCCTGCCAGCGCTCGCCATGGCGCTGCTGATGGTGCCAGGGCCGGCCATGGCGCAACGTACGCCCGATGTGAGCAGCACCATCAAGGGCCACCTGGTGCTGCCCGTGCCCGTGGGCAATCCGCTGTTCAACAGCATCACCGAAGTGCTGGGCCAGGTGGACGCCGCCTTCCAGGTGCCGGTGTACAAGGGCCTGGGCGTGGGGGCGGGCGTGAAGACCACCTGGTTCGGCGTGAAGGAACGCGCCCTGTCGCCCATCGTCACCAGCGGCGACATCAGCAAGCTCACCTTCTTCGGCAAGGTGCAGTACGAGCAGTACACCGGC
>JAVFAQ010000351.1:0-3222 GCA_034002325.1 Flavobacteriales bacterium
GGGCCTCGGACCCCGGTGGCGGCAAGGGCGTGCAGCGGGGGTCGCCCAGGGCGTGGAACAGCGGCAGCAGCGCGTCGCGGAAGGCCGAGGGGGCCATGGGCACGGCCACGGCGTCCTGCACTTGGGCAAAGGCGCGGTCCAGCCCGGCGGCGCTGACGAACCGGTAGGGGTCCGGGTGCGCCTGGTGCAATGTGGTGCGCAGCACCTCCATGTCCTGGTGCAGCTTCTCGGGGTAGATGGGCCGATCGCCGGCGGGTGCCTGGGCCATCGCCCCGCCTTGGGCCACCAGCAGCCCCATGAAGACCAACGCTCTCTTCCGCACCATCGCTTACGCCCCGCACGGGCAAAGGTAGGCCCGTACGCAAAGCCCCTGCCATGATCGGGCCGGGGGGTGAAAATGTGCGCCCCGCACCGGTGGGCCGGAGCGGGGCGCATGGTACGGCGGGGCCGGGGTCAGACCTTGGCGGTGGGGCGCGGTGCGGCGGCGCGGGTCTCTTCGCTCACGCCGTCGGCGTACTTGCGGAAGTTCTCCACGAAGGCACGGGCCAGCAGTTCGGCCTGCTCCATGTAGGCGTTCTCGTTCTTCCAGGCCTTGCCGGGATCGAGGATGTCGTCGGGCACGCCGGGGCATGCGGCGGGGAACTTCACCCCGAAGACGCGGTGCTCATCGTAGGCCGCATCGTCGAGTTCGCCGCGCAGGGCGGCACCGATCATGGCGCGGGTGTACTTCAGCTTGATCCGTTCGCCGGTGCCGTACGCGCCGCCGCTCCAGCCGGTGTTCACCAGCCACACGCGCACGTCGTGCTTGCGCATGAGCTCGCCCAGCATGTCGGCGTAGCGGCCCGGGTGCAGGGCCAGGAAGGGCGCACCGAAGCAGGCGCTGAACACGGTCTTGGGCTCGGTGATGCCGGCCTCGGTGCCGGCCACCTTGGCGGTGTACCCGCTGATGAACCAGTACATGGCCTGGCCCGGTGTGAGGCGGCTGATCGGGGGCAGCACCCCGTAGGCGTCGCAGGTGAGGAAGAAGATGTTCTTCGGCGTGCCGCCCATGCTGGGCCGGGCGATGTTGCCGATGTGCTCGATGGGGTAGCTCACCCGGGTGTTCTCCGTCTTGGTGCTGTCGCTGAAGTCCACCTCCGTGGTGCCCTCCTTGAACACGATGTTCTCCAGCAGGGCGCCGAAGCGCACGGCCTCCCAGATCTGGGGCTCCTTCTCCTGGCTCAGGTCGATGCACTTGGCGTAGCATCCGCCCTCGAAGTTGAACACGCCGTGGTCGCTCCAGCCATGTTCGTCGTCACCGATCAGTTGGCGCTCGGGGTCGGCGCTGAGGGTGGTCTTGCCCGTGCCGCTGAGGCCGAAGAACACGGCGGTGTCACCGTCCTTGCCGATGTTGGCGCTGCAGTGCATGCTCAGCACGCCGCGCTCCTGGGGCAGGATGTAGTTGAGCACGGTGAAGATGCCCTTCTTGATCTCGCCGGTGTAGCCGGTGCCGCCGATGATGACCATCTTGCGGGTGTAGTCGATGGCGGCGAAGTTGTGCTGGCGCGTGCCGTCCACCTCGGGGTCGGCGTGGAAGCCCGGGGCGCACACCACGTGCCATTCGGGCTGGATATCATCGATCTCATCGGGCGTGGGGCGCTGGAACATGTTGCCGGCGAACAGGGCGCTCCAGGGCTGCTCGGCCACCACGCGCAGGTTCAGCCGGTAGGCCGGGTCGGCGCAGGCGTACGCGTCCTTCACGTAGATGTCCTTGCCCATGAGGTAGGAGCACAGGCGGTTGTACAGGGCGTCGAAGCGCGCGCTGCTCATGGGGATGTTCACGTCGCCCCACCACACGGTGTCGCGCGTCTTGTCGTCCTGCACGGTGAATTTGTCCTTGGGGCTGCGGCCGGTGAACTCGCCGGTGTCCACGGCCAACGCGCCGGAGGATGCCAGCACGCCCTGGCCGCTGATGATGGTGTGCTCCACCAGCTCGGCGGGCTCCAGGTTCCAATACACATCGCCGGTGTTGTGGATGCCGATCGTGGAAAGAGCGGCGTTCTTCGGCTTATGACCGAAATCGTTCATGTCCTCTGAATGTTTGGGAAACGGTGCGCAAAATTAACCCGAATGCGCGCCGGGGGGTAATGGTCAGCCCCGGTGGCGCATGGCGGTTATCAACAGCCATGTCCACCCCGTGATGAAGAGCAGCCCGCCCAAGGGGGTTATCGGGCCCAATAAAGCACCGATCCCATCAAGGCCGGTCAATTCCCTTGTGCTCAGCAGGTAAAGAGATCCGCAGAACAAGGCCGTGCCACCGATGAACAGGGCGCGCACGCGGCGCACGGTACCGGCGGGAAGCTGCCCGGCCAGGGCGGCGGTCACCAAGATGCCCAGCCCGTGGATGAACTGGTAATGCACGGCGGTGTTCCAGTTGGCCAGCGAAGCGGGGGCCAGCACGGCCTTGAGCCCATGCGCCCCGAAGGCGCCCAGTGCCACGGCCACCGCCAACAGGCCGGCGCCCCAGGCGATGCTGCGGGTTTCCATGACGCGAAGGTGGTGAAGCCGGCGCGAAGGCGTGCCACGAAAAAGCAACACCCTCCCGGCCGGGGCCGGAAGGGTGCGCACAGGCGGGAGCGGGACCTGCTCAGCGGAGGTTGTCCATCTCGCGCTCGAAGGTCTCCTTGAACTTCTCGTAGTCGTAGTCGATGCGCAGGCGCTCATCGTTGCTCAGGCGCTCGTTGTAGGCCGAGAGGATGTCCTGGGCGCTGAGCTCGATGGCCACGTAGGCCTTGTAGTTCTTGGTGGCCTGCACCTGCATCATCTTCTCGCACAGGGTGCGGGTGCCGGTCAGGCGCTGGTCCACCACTTCGCGGGCCAGGCTCTCGAACCGCTCGGCGACTTCCTCGCGGTTGTTCATCTCGCGGCTGTTCACGTAGTTGTCGATCACGGTGCGCACCTGGGTGTTGATGGCGGCGGCCAGGTCGGCGCGGGCCTGGCTCATGGCCTTGCGCTTGGCGGTGGCCTGGTCCATGCTCTCGCCCAGGCTGTTGGCCCGGAAGTTCTTGTCGTCGGTGAAGTATTCCGGGCCGGAGCAAGGGAAGATCACCTCCACTACGCCCACGGGCTCGGCAGTGGTCTCGGCCACTTTCTTCTTGCTTTTGCAGGCGCTGATCCCGCCGGCCAGCAGGGCCACGGCCAGCAGGGCCTTGGACCCTTGGAGCGTGTTGATGTATCGCATGG
>JAVFAQ010000352.1:0-3197 GCA_034002325.1 Flavobacteriales bacterium
CCGCGGCGATGGCGCCGAAGCGACGCGGACGGGCGGTCCGGCGGCGGGGGCGTTGCGCGCCGCGTGGAAGCAGCTGCGGCACAGCGGCCGGTAGCTGTCGGTCTCGCCCAGCAGCACCAGGTCCTCGCTGGCGGTGAGGCGGTGGCTGAAGGACGCGAGGCCACCGCAATGCAGGCAGATCGCATGCACCTTGGTGACGTACTCGGCCATGGCCATCAGCGGGGGCATCGGGCCGAAGGGCCGCCCCTGGAAGTCCATGTCCAGCCCCGCGGCGATCACCCGCACGCCCGATGCCGCGAGCTGCGCGCATACCTCGGGCAGGCCGTCGTCGAAGAACTGCGCCTCGTCGATGCCCACCACTTCGATCCCGCCGGCCAACAACAGCAGGTTGCTGCTGGCGGGCACCGGCGTGCTGCGGATGGCCTTGGCATCGTGGCTCACCACCTCCTCCACGGCGTAGCGGGTGTCCACCCCGGGCTTGAAGATCTCCACGCGCTGGCGGGCGAACTCCGCGCGGCGCAGGCGGCGGATCAGCTCCTCGGTCTTGCCGGAGAACATGCAGCCGCAGATCACCTCGATCCAGCCCTTGCGGGGGGAATGGGCACCGGTAAGCTCCAGGAACATGTGCGGGGCGGGGCGCAAGGCCGATGGCCGATCTTGCAGGGTGCCGCGAAAATAGGGATCTTCGCACGGGCCGACCGGCCGCATGGCATCCATGGGAAACGACAAAGCCTATCGCCGCACCGGCGACCTGATCGATGCGCTGGCCGCATCGCAGCACGACCTGGCGCAGGGCGCGCTGGACCTCCACGGCCTGGACGCCGCCTGCGAGAACGCCCGCGAACTGTACGAGCGCCTGGTGGTGCTGCGGCACAAGGTGCGCGAGCGGCACAGCGCGGCGCCGCCCGTGCCGGCCCTGCCGGAGCAAGCCGGCCCCATCCGGCTGGACACCCGGCCGGCCGAGGCCCCGGGGCAGACCTCGCTGATCGACGCCATCGCCACCACCGAGCAGGAACAGGCGCCCGAGGAGGGCGCCGACGCGCCGGCCAAGGGCAAGGCCAAGGCCGCACCGGGCGGCGCCGGTCGCAAGCTGCCCGGCACCACGGTGGACGACCTGGGCAAGGCCATCTCGCTCAACCACAAGTTCTGGTTCACCACCGAGCTGTTCAACGGCGACCGCCGGGCCTTCGAGCAGGGCGTGGCCGCGCTCAACGCCGCCGCCGACCGCCAGGCCGCCCTCGCCCATCTGCGGGACGAGGTGCTGGCCCGCTCGGAGAAGCCCCCCGACGAGGAGGCCGTGGCCGCCCTCAAGGACCTGATCGAACGGCGCTTCCCATGAGGCGGGCGTCCATGGCGCTGGCATGCGCGGGCCTGGCCGCCGGGGCCGTCCTGCCTGCCGCACAGGCCGTTGCGCAGGACGATGCGCGCACCCGCGGCCACCGCACCGTGGCAGCCCTCACCGCCCCCGCTATGCACGGCCGCGGTTACGTCCAGGGCGGTGATTCCATCGCCGCCGAATGGATCGCCGCACAGTTCCGCGCCATCGGCCTGGCACCGCTGAAGGACGACTTCTTCCAACCCTTCACCTTCCCGGTGAACAGCTTCCCGGACAGCATCGGCGTGGCCTTGGACGATGCCGTGCTGCGGCCCGGCACGGACTACCTGGTGCATCCGGCATCGGGCACCGCCGTGGGCCGCTTCCCCTTGGTGCGCGTGGGCCTGCGCGATGTGCTGCTGCCCGAGCGCCACTCCATGACCATGGGCCTGATCACCGGCCAGGCCGTGCTCATGCGCCCGCCGGCCACCGCCGATCGCGACTCCATCGCCCTGTACCGCGCCCTGCAACGCGAACTCATGCTCCATGCCCCGGTGGTGGTGCCGGTGAAGGACAAGCTCACCTGGGGCGTGGCCCGCGAGGCCCTCCCCTTCCCGCTGATCGAGGTGCGCGCGGAGCACCTCACGGACACCACCACGCACATCGACCTGCACGTGCGCCACGCGATGCGCCCGCGCCATGCCGCGCGCAACGTGCTGGGCATGGTCAAGGGGCGCGGCAAGGGCTGGATCGTGGTGGGCGCCCATTACGACCACCTGGGCCGCATGGGGCCCGATGCGCTCTTCCCCGGGGCCAACGACAATGCAAGCGGCGTGGCCATGCTGCTGGAACTGGCCCGCGACATCGCCCGCAAGCCCCTGCGGCACAACGTGCTCTTCGTGGCCTTCGCCGGCGAGGAGGCCGGCCTGCTGGGCAGCGAATGGTTCATCACGGACCGGCCGATCGACCCGGGCGCGATCAAGCTGATGCTCAACCTGGACATCCTCGGCACGGGCGACGACGGCATCACCGTGGTGAACGCCACCGCGGAACCGGCCCACTACGATCGCTTGACGGCCATCAACGCCCGCCAGGGCGGCCTGCCCCAGGTGAAGGCCCGCGGGCCCGCCTGCAACAGCGACCACTGCCCCTTCGTGGCCAAGGGCATCCCCGCGCTCTTCATCTACACCTTGGGCGGCGCGGCCCACTACCACGATGTGCTGGACCAAGGCGCGACCCTGCCGCTCACCAAGTTCAGCGAGCTGCACGCCCTGCTGCGGGAGTTCCTGGGCACGACCCGGTGACGCGGCGGGCAGGGCACCGGACCAAGACAGCGCAGGACGCCGCCCCGCGCAGGTATCATACCGTCTCGCAATAGAAGGTCGTCCAAAGATGCACCGCTATTCTTTCACAGGGCGATCCGAGGGGATGGTTGCGTAGCGGTGCCTACGGGACCATCCCATCGGGGAAGGCATGGGGAAAAAGAGCAAGTAGATCGGACGAGGTTCTATTGCGGGACGGTATCAGTCCACGATCACCAGCCGTTCCACGTGGCGTTGGTCACCGGCGGTGATGGCCACCACGTAGGTGCCGCTGGCCAGGCCCCCGAGGTCCACCCGCATCGCGCCGTGCTGCGCCCCTGCCTGTCCGGTAGGCAGGGCGATCCCACGCGCCATCACCCGTTTGCCGCCCAGGTCATGGACGTCCACCGCGATCGTGCGGACATCGTCCGTCAGACCGTCGATCGCCATCCACAATTGCCGGCCGTTGTTCGGGTTGGGCCATACCACCACGCCCATGCCATCAAGCGCCAGGTTCTCCCCGCCCGGCGCCACGCCCGGGGCGATGGTCACCTCGCAGGCCCAGCCCCAGGAACACCAGG
>JAVFAQ010000353.1:0-3184 GCA_034002325.1 Flavobacteriales bacterium
TGCTCGGCGGCCTCTCGTACGATCCGCACTTTCTCGTCCTTGCTGAACTTCTTCCTCTCTTTCATGGGTAAACGGTTTATGGTTCTGCGACCATAAACGCGTCCGGGAATTTAGGGGGCTGGGACAACCATTGGTCACGCAACTCTGTCCAATTTTCAGGTAGTGTGGTTGCTGACCATTGAAGCATTTCCGCTTGGATGGGAACGTTGCCAAAACGTGTGATGACCATACAGGAGATGAAAAATGCGGCAGCTAATGGGAGGGCAACGAACATGGGCTTGTTGTTCCGTTCAAGGAATGCGGAGATCAATGTGATCGCTGTGGCAGCGACCACCAATGCGATCATCAACGTATTGAGCAAACGGACCAGATTTTGCTGTTGTTCCACATAAGTTGAGGCAGAGAAGCCAGCCGGGTCGAACCCCAGCCAAATTCCGGAGCTCGTGCCCGCAAGCAATGCGGAAGCATGATGTTTGCAAATCATATGAATGAAAGTGCCATGTCGTATCTCTTAGTGGTTCTTCAATGATATTCAACAGGCCCGACCATATGTCAAAAATGAGTTTACATTCAACGGGTGGAAAGATGTTCGGCACGACTGTTCATGTCGACTTGCCCGTTCAAAGTTATCAAAGGCCAGTCCCATGACGACCAGGTCAGGGCGCCGATCTTCGTTCATCCCTGGAAATATAACTTGGGCCGGAGCTTCATCTTATGGGTTATTGGAGCATTGTGCGAACGGCCGGCCAAGCCCCCCGTTCAACCGCACCCACCTACTTCCCCGTGCGGATCGTCCTCAACCCCCAGACCAGCGTGGCCATGGCCGCCAGCCCGATCAGGATCCGCAGGAAATCCGTGCCCACGGTCCGGGCGGGGCCCATGGCCATGTGAATGAGGTCCGGCCCGCCCAGGCCGCTCCACACCGCGTTCAGCGCACCGAACACGGTCAGTATCAAGCAGGCGGTCATCAATCCTTTCATGGGTTGGGGGCTTGGGTCGTTCAGTTTGGCAATGTAAGGTCCCAGGTCCCACAGGCTGGAAGCCTGTGGATCGCGACACAGGCTGGAAGCCTGTGGGGCCTTGCTGCACAGGCTGGAAGCCTGTGGGACCTTGCTGCACAGGCTGGAAGCCTGTGGGACCTCACAACCCGATCGGGTGCCCCGTGGCCCATCCGAGGAAGCTCGCGAAGTGCAGCACCAGCACCGCCGCAAGGGCCGTGTACCGGTGCCGCCCGTGGTACGCCAGCAGGGTGAGCGTGATGGACAGCGGGAACAGCACGGCGATGAACCGCGGCATCGAGGCCACCGACCCCGAGCACAGCGGCAGCAGGATGCCCAGCAGCACCAGCAGGTTCAGGCTCAGGGGCAGCAGCCGGCGCGTGAAGAAGGCGAAGAGGAGCGCCCCGATGGTGTAGAACGAGTTGAACTGCGTGGCCGCGTCGCCGCTGCGGAAGAAGGCCAGCAGGGGGAACATCGGCTCGCGGTACCAGCCCGCCTGCGCCATGCTGAAGGCGAAGTAGTGGCCGGTCATCCGGTGCTGGTACAGGCACCACCCCACGAAGGCCGCCGCACCGGCCACGAAGGGCAACGACCGCCGGATGTTCGCCCGGCCCGCCAGATCGCGCCACCGCACGCGCACCCCGTGCAGGGCGCCGGTGCGCTCCAAATGATAGGCGTACAGGGGCAGCAGCACCGCGATGCCGTTGGGGCGCACCAGTACCAGGGCCATCAGCACCGGTGCCAGCCATGGGTAGCGGCCGTGGTGTACGCACAGGAAGGCCAGCAGCATGGCGGTGAGGAACAGGGCCTCTGTGTAGAACATCGACTGGTGGAAGGCGAAGGGGAAGCCCACCAACACCAGGGCGAAGAACAGCGCGCGCGGCCGGTCGCCCAGGAAGGCCCGCCCCGCCCGGTACGCGCACAGGGCCACGGCGGCGGAGAGCACCAGGCCCCAGAACAGCGCGCTGTGGTCGAAGTCCGTGCCCGCCGTGCGCATCGTCCATCGGTTCAGCAGCGGGTACAGCGGGAAGAAGGCCCACGCGCTCTGCCGGAAGTGCGGCCCCTGCGACCAGCCGATGGCCTCGGGCTCCGTGATCGCCGGGTAGCCCGTTACGGCGATGCGCTCGTACCAATAGGCGTCGTGCTTCTTCGCCATGGCCACGTAGGTGGCCTGCAGGTCGGTGCCGGCGCCCCGCACGGCCACGGAGCCCAGCAGGTAGGCCGCCTTCAGGCCGATCGGGAACAGCAGCAGCACCAGCAGGTGCCGCCAGTTCCACCGCGGGGTGCCCGGGGCATCGTCCATGGGTTCAGGTGCGGGATCGGCGCCGTGTGGCCGCGGCCCAATGTAGGCCGTAGGCCCGCGCCGCGCTCAGGCCTTGATGATGTACGACGGTATCCGGTTGAAGCGCGGCCGGTGGATCGTCACGCCCTGGTCCGCGAAGAACTCGTCCACCGCCTTCGTCTCGCCGTCCACCGTGCCGTAGTCGTCCAGCATCAGCACGCCCCCGGGTGCCATGCGGTGCCAGAGGGTCTCCAGGATGGCCTTGGTCGGCGCGTACACGTCCACGTCGATGTGCAACAGGGCGATCCGCACGTCGGGTTCCTTGGCGATGAACGCCGGCAGCGTGCGCATGATGTCGCCCTTGACGAGTTCGTAGTGCGTGAAGCCTTTGCGGTCGAAGAGCATCACGAGCTCCTCTTCGCTGATGCCGTGGCCGCCGGCCTCCTCGAACCGCTGGACGAAGGCCTGGTCGCTCTCCAGCTCGAAGGTCCCGGGGAACTTCCCGAAGGCATCGAAGCCCACCACCCGCCGTGCCTGCGGGCCTTCCAGCAGGTCGCGGAACGAGAGCAGCCGCACCAAGGAGGCGCCCTTGTACACACCGAACTCGAACACATCGCCCGGCACGCCGGCTATGCGTTGGTAGATCTCCAAGTGGTTGATGAACTTGCCGATGCGGCTGGTCTCGCAGGTCAGGTAGAAACCGTTCTCATGGTCCCACTCTCGGGACAGGTCAACGGTGTAGTGCTTCATGTGCGCGATCGTGCGGATGGTGATCGTGCCTGGTGTGGGCAACGGGGTCGAATGGCCGGCAAGGTAGGCGGTGGGGCGAGCTCTTCGGGTCGGGTGAGTGCGTCACTGAAGGGCAGCACTTCGGGGGGGCTTTGCTAGGAAGCGGTGGGGGGGG
>JAVFAQ010000354.1:0-3166 GCA_034002325.1 Flavobacteriales bacterium
CATCAGGCTGCGGATGGCGGTGGGGGCGGTGTAGAAGATGTTCACCCCGTGCTTGTCCACCACTTGCCAGAAGCGGCCGGCATCGGGGAAGGTGGGCACGCCCTCGAACATGAGCGTGGTGGCCCCGGCGCAGAGCGGCCCGTAGATGATGTAGCTGTGGCCGGTCACCCAGCCGATGTCGGCCGTACACCAGTAGATGTCGCTCTCCTCGTACTGGAACACGTTGCGGAAGGTGTAGTCCGTGTACACCATGTAGCCGCCGCAGGTATGCACCACGCCCTTGGGCTTGCCGGTGCTGCCGCTGGTGTAGAGGATGAAGAGCGGGTCCTCGGCGTCCATCTCCTCGGCGGGGCAGTCCTTCTCCACGTGCCGCAGCTCCTCGTGCAGCCACAGGTCGCGGCCCTCCTGCATGTCCACGGCCCAGCCGAGGCGGTCGGTGACGATCACCTTCTTCACGCTGGGGCAATGCTCCAGGGCCTCGTCCACCACGCGCTTTACGGGGATCTGCTTGTGGCCGCGGTTCAGGCCGTCGCTGGTGAGCACCATGGAGCACCGGGCATCGTTCACGCGGTCGGCGATGCTGCGGGCGCTGAAGCCGGCGAAGACCACCGAATGCACGGCCCCGATGCGGGCGCAGGCGAGGATGGCGATGGTGAGCTCGGGGATCATCGGCATGTAGATGCAGATGCGGTCGCCCTTCTTCGCGCCGTTGCGCTTGAGCACGTTGGCGTACATGCACACGCGCTCGTGCAGCTCGCGGTAGGTGTAGCGGATGAAGCGTTCCTGCGGGTCGTTCGGCTCCCAGATCAACGCCAGCTTGTTGCCGCGCTGCTCCAGGTGGCGGTCCAGGCAGTTCTCGGTGATGTTGAGCTTCCCGCCGATGAACCACTTCACCTCGGGCTTGTCGAAGTCCCATTCCAGCACCTTGTCCCACTTCTTGCGCCAGGTGAAGGTCCCGGCCTGGGCGGCCCAGAAGGCCTCGGGGTCTTGGGTGCTGAGGGCGTAAGCGGCGTCGTACTCGGCCTTGGTGCGGATGCGGTGGAAGGGGGGAGGGGTGGCGGTGTGGTCCATGACAGGCCGAAAGTACCCTTCACTGCGGAAGGATGGAAGGCGGTGCCGCCGGCCGCAACGCGAAGGGGCCGCCCCGGCGGGACGGCCCCTTGCGGAATGAACGCACGGTGATCAGGCGTTGCCGCCTGACCCCTCGCCGGCGGGCGTGTCGCCGAGGATGGCGTGGCCCACCTGCTCGCGCACTTCCTGCAGCTTCTCGGCGGCGCTCTCGCGGATGTCGGCCGCCAGCTCCTTCAGCCGGGCCACCTTGGGCTCGGCCGCTTTGCGCGCGGCCTTCAGCGCCTTCTTCGCCTTCTTCACCGGGGCCGAGCGTTGCGCCTCCTTCAACGCCTTCTTCGCCTTCTTCACGGGCGCCGAGCGTTGCGCCTCCTTCAGCGCCTTCCTGGCCTTCTTCACCGGCTCGGACCGCTTGGCGGCCTTCAGGGCCAATTCGACCTTCTTCACGGCCGCCTGCCGGGTGCCCGTGCTCTTTTTGGCCGTGGTGCGGGAGGTGGTCGTTTTCCTGCCCGCGCCGCTGCGGACGGTCGCCTTCGCGGCGGTCTTGCGGGCCGCGGTCTTGCCTGCCTTGCCGCGTGCGGGTGCGGCCTTCGCGGCGGTCTTGCGGGCCGTCGTCTTTGCTGCCTTGCCGCGTGCGGGTGCGGCCTTCGCGGCGGTCTTGCGGGCCGCGGTCTTGCCTGCCTTGCCGCGTGCGGGTGCGGCCTTCGCGGCGCTCTTGCGGGCCGTCGTCTTTGCCGCCTTGCCGCGTGATGCCGCTTTCGCAGGGGCCTTGGCCTTGCGGGGAGCAGCCTTCCGTTCGGTCTTCTTTGCCATGGTGGTCCAAGTTTGCCACAAGGTAGGTGCGGACACATGCCGTTCCGGTGCGGGTGCGGCACGGATCATACGGACAATGGATCGTTCATCACGCTGCGCCCGGTCGGTGTGCGATGCGCGGGGAACGAGCAGCGGCGCGGGCCCGCGGCCATGAAAAGGAAGGCCCGGCGCATCCACCGGGCCTTCCGCAGGCGGAGCGGTCTTCAACCCCGCACCAATGGCCGGTATTTGATGCGCTTGGGCACCATGTCGCCGCCCAAGCGTTTGCGGCGGTTCTCCTCGTAATCGCTGAAGCCGCCCTCGAACCAGTACACCTGGCTGTCGCCCTCGAAGGCCAGGATGTGCGTACACACCCGGTCCATGAACCAGCGGTCGTGGCTGATGATCACCGCGCAGCCGCTGTAGTCCTGGATGGCCTCCTCCAACGCGCGGAGCGTGTTCACGTCCAGGTCGTTCGTGGGTTCGTCCAACAGCAGCACGTTGCTGCTCTGCTTCACGGTCATGGCCAGGTGCAGGCGGTTGCGCTCGCCGCCGCTGAGCACGCCCACCTTCTTGTTCTGGTCGGTGCCGGTGAAGTTGAAGCGGGCCAGGTAGGCGCGGGTGTTCATCACCACGTTGCCGAAGGTGATGTTCTCCAGGCCGCCGCTGAGCACTTCGTACACGGTCTTCTCCGGGTGGAGGTCCTTGTGGCTTTGGTCCACGTAGGCGATCTGCACGGTGTCGCCGATGGTGATGGTGCCGCTGTCGGGCTGCTCGGCGCCCATGATCATGCGGAACAAGGTGGTCTTGCCGGCGCCGTTGGGCCCCACGATGCCCACGATGCCCGCCGGGGGCAGGGCGAAGCTGAGCTTGTCCACCAGCAGGCGGTCGCCGAAGCCCTTGCTCACCTCGTTGAACTCGATCACCTTGTCGCCCAGGCGCGGCCCGTTGGGGATGAAGATCTCCAGTTTGGCCTCCTTCTCCTTCACGCTCTCGCCCTGCATCTTCTCGTAGTTGGCCAGGCGGGCCTTGCTCTTGGTGCGGCGTGCGCTGGCGTTGCTGCGCACCCATTCGAGCTCCTGCTTGAGCACGCGCTGGCGGCGGCTTTCCTGCTTCTCCTCCTGGGCCAGGCGGGCGGTCTTCTGCTCCAGCCAGCTGGTGTAGTTGCCCTTGTAGGGGATGCCCTCGCCGCGGTCCAGCTCCAGGATCCACCCCGCCACGTTGTCCAGGAAGTAGCGGTCGTGGGTGATGGCGATCACCGTGCCCTGGTAGCCGCCCAGGTGCTGCTCCAGCCAGGCCACGCTCT
>JAVFAQ010000355.1:0-3155 GCA_034002325.1 Flavobacteriales bacterium
TGAGCAACACCCGATGCACTCCTTCGCCACCGCCGGCGACCACACGGTGCAGCTGTTGGCCTGGGCCGTGCCGAATGCCCGGACACCCTCACCTGGACGATCACCACCATCCCGTCGCCCCAGGCGGCGTTCTCCTTCGAGGCGCCCTGCTTCGGCCTGCCGGTGGTGCTGCACGATTCCACCATGTCCGACGTGCCGCTCACGGGGATCGAATGGGACTTCGGCGACGGATCGCCCATCGCCACGGAGAACGACCCGCTGCACCACTACGACCTGCCGGGCATTTACACGGTGCGGCTGGTGGCCTTGGGCGGCAACGGGTGCAATGACACCCTGGTACAGCAGGTGCCGGTGATCCCCGCGGTGTACGTGTCGTTGGGGCCGGACACCGGCACGTGCATCGGCACACCGATCCTGCTGGACGCCGGCAACAGCGGGCTGCAATTCCTCTGGAACACCGGTGACACCACCCAGACCTTGGGCACCACGATCACCGGGAGCTATTCCGTGGAAGTGACCGACCCCGCCGGGTGCCTGGGGCGCGATACCGTCAACGTGACCTTCGATGCCGTTCCCATGGCCCTGCTGCCCGATACCAGTTTGTGCCCCGGCATGGCCCTGATGCTCAACGCGGCCAACCCCGGGGCCAGCTACCAATGGAGCACCGGCGATACCACCGCCACCATCACGGTGCCGCAGCAGTCGGGCATGTATTCCGTCCTCGTCACCTCGCCCAATGGGTGCAGCGCGGAATTCCACTCCACCGTGCATTACCACCCGGCCGTGCCGGTGGACCTCGGCCCGGACCAGGGCCACTGCGTGGGTGACACGGTGGTCCTCTCCGTGCCGACGGTGCCCGGGGCCGTCTACACCTGGAGCAATGGCAGCCCCGCCAACACGGCCGTTTTCCACCAGTCCGCCACCGTATGGCTCACCGCCGTGCTGGGGCCATGCACCACGGCCGATACCGTCCACTTGGTGTTCGACCCCGAACCCGTCATCCACCTGAAGGACACCACCCTGTGCGCCTCCGAGACCCTCGTGCTGGATGCCGGCAACCCCGGGAGCAGCCACCTCTGGACCACCGGTGACACCAGCCAGGTGGTGTACGTCCATGGGGTCTCCGGGCCGATCGGGGTCACCGTCACATCGCCCGGCGGGTGCATGGCCAGTGCCGGCATGGTGGCCACCTTCGTGCCCGATGTGACGGTGGACCTGGGCCCGGACCAGTTGCTGTGCCAAGGGGACAGCGCCACCCTGTGGGCCGGCGGCAACGACCTGGAATACCTCTGGAGCACCGGCGGCACATTGCCGTGGGAAACGTTCCGTTCCACCACCGTGGCCACCGTGGTCGCCACCAACGGGCATTGCACGGGCCGGGATACGATCGCCCTCACGTTCAACCCCTTCCCCGGGCACGCACCCGTCCTTGAAATGGACACCTGCTTCGAGGACCCCCGCGACCGGGTGTTCCTGCATGGCGCACCGGACGCGGCGTTCCACGAATGGAGCACGGGCGAGACCACCGAGGCGATCGAGGTGTACGCCCACGGGACGTACTGGGTGCGATCGGGCAACCTGCCGGCATGCATCACCGTGGACACCATCGCGGTGCGGGAACATTGCCCGCCGCGGGTCTTCGTGCCCAATGCGTTCACCCCCAACAATGACGGCTACAACGACCTGTTCGGGCCGGCACACGACAATATCCGGGTCATTGAGTTCGCGGTCCACGACAGGCAGGGAGGCCGGGTGTTCGTTTCCACCGGTGATGGCTGGTGGGACGGGCGCAGCGCGGGGCAGGACATGCCGGTGGGCCTGTACCAGTGGCGTTTGGTCTACCGGCCGGTGCGCGCGGATGGCCGCCTGGGGCTGGAGGAAGTGGTCCAAGGCCATGTGACCCTGGTGCGCTGAGCCGCCCATGACGGTGGTGGCGCAACGGCCGGTCCGTGCGTGCATCGGCACCAGGCCCCACATACCGCACGGGCCCGCACGCTCGTTCCAAGGCGGTGCCCCGGCCCGTAACTTCGCGATCTGCCACGCCCCATGCGCCCGCTCCACGTCATCGCCATGCTGATGCTGCCCGCCCTCGCGTGGGCGCAGCCGGCCCCGCGCCCGGCACCCGGCGGCCATACCGATGCCCAGGGCCGCAAGCAGGGCGAGTGGACCCGCCTCTGGCCCGGCCGCCACACCGTGCGCTACACCGGCACCTTCAAGGACGACAAGCCCGTGGGCGAGTTCAGGCATTACGACGAGGACGGCCGCCTCACCACCGTGCAGCACCATGCCGGCGACGGCCGCACCAGCCGTGCCGAGCACTTCCACCCCAACGGCGAGCGCATGGCCCACGGCCGCTATCTGGGCCAGGCCAAGGACAGCGTGTGGAACTATTTTGATGAGATGGGCCGCCTGCGCCGCACCGAAGGCTTCGTCAACGGAACGCTCCATGGGCCGCGCATCAGCTACTTCGAGAGCGGCGCCAAGGCCGAGGAGGAGCACTTCCAGGACGGCCGCCCGCACGGTGCCCATCGCGCCTGGTACGCCAGCGGCAAGCCCCGCATGGAGGCCCATTACCAGGCGGGCACGGCCGAAGGACGCACCACCTTCTGGTTCGCCCGGGGAAGCAAGGAGATCGAGGGCGACATGCGCGACGGGTTGCGCGACGGCACCTGGTTCTACTACAATGCCGACGGCTCGTTGCGCATGCAGGTGCTGTACCGTCGCGGGGAGGCGGTGAAGGAGAAACGCGAGAACGGCACCTTCACCGAGCACTACGACGAGGACCGCGTGAAGAGCGAGACGACCTACGTGAAGGGCATGCGCGAAGGGCGCTTCGTGGAATACCACGACAACGGCCAGTGGGTGTTGGAGCGCATGCCCGCCGACGAGGTGCGCGGCTTCCCCGCCTTCGAGCAGCGCGTGCTCAAGGGCCAGACCAAGAAGATCGAAGGCACCTACAAGAACGACAAGCTCGAAGGTGAGGTGAGGGAATACGACGAGAAAGGCAAATTGCTGAAGACGCGGCGGTACGTGGCCGGGGAGGAGCAATAGACGACGGACGGGCGGTCGACCATCGACAACGGAAGAACAGAACACCGACACAGTGAGCAAGCACGGACGCATTTTGGTGGCGATGAGCGGCGGAGTGGACAGCT
>JAVFAQ010000356.1:0-3152 GCA_034002325.1 Flavobacteriales bacterium
GGTGAGCACCACCGCGCCGTTGGCGATGTCGGCCTCGGAGAAGTGGTACTGCGCATTGAGCACGTCGGCGCTGGGCACGAAGCTGCCCGTGCCGGTGCTGCTCCACACGCCCGAGGGCGCGCCGTTGGCGATGGTGCCCTGCATCTGCGCGAAGCCCGAGAGCACGCACACCTGCTGGTCGGGGCCCGCATCGGCGGTGATGCCGTCGGTGAGCCAAATGGTCATCACGTCGCTCACCGGGTTGCAGGTGCCGTTGTTCTGCGAGGTCAGCACCAGGTCGATCTGGCCGTTCACCACGTCGATCGGCGATGCCGTGTAAGTGGTGGCCAATGCGCCGGGGTTGCCGATGGTGCCGGCGCCGGTGGTGCTCCACAGGCCCTGGTCCGTGATGCCCGACACCACGCCCTGCAAGTCGAACCCGGTCACCAGCTCGCAATACACCTGGTCCGGGCCGGCGTTCACGAAGGGCGCCGGGGTCAGCGTCACGGTAAGTGCATCAGTGGCGTTGTTGCAGCTGTTGGCCGCCGTGATGGTGAGGGTGACCCCGCCGGCGATGGTGTCCAGCACGCTGGGCACGTACGTGGGGTCGGGCACATCGGCGCTGGGGTAGAACGAGCCGGTGCCCGAGCTGGTCCACACCACCTGGTCGGCATCACCTTGGATCGTGCCGTTGAGCACCACCTCGGCGTTGTTGGCGCAGAAGGTCATGTCCGGGCCGGCCTGCACCGTCCCGAAGGGCAGGATGGCGATGTGTACGGTGTCCGCCGCGGCCGGGCACACGCCGGTGCCGGTGGCGGTGAGCACCAGGTCCACGCCCTGCACCAGGGAGTCGGCGGTACTGGCGTGGTAGATGTTGGCCAGGTTGGTCGTCGGTGCGCCGAAGGTGCCGGTGCCCAGTGTGCTCCATTCGCCCGTGGCCGATGCGCCGCCCACCGTGCCGCTGAGCAGGATCGACAGGTCGTCCGCGCAGGTCACCAGGTCCGCACCGGCGTTCACCGTGGAAGCGGGCATGATGGTGAGCTGCATCTGGTCGGTGGCGTTGTCGCAGCTGTTCACGCTCCAGGTGAAGGTGAGCGTGCCCAAGGCCGCGTCGCCCGGAGCCAGGGTGTACACGGGGTCCGGCGCGTCGGCACCGGGGCTGAAGGTGCCCGCGCCCGTGGTGGTCCAGATGCCGCCGGTGGCGTTGCCCGTGATGCCGCCGCTGAGCTGCACGGTGGCCTCCGTGGCGCAAATGGTCTGGTCCGCACCGGCATCCGCCAGCGCGTTGGGCAGGATGGTGACGGTCATCGCGTCGGTCACCGCCAGGCAATTGCCGTTGTTGGTGCTGGTCAGGACCAGTTCCACCGAGCCGTTGAGCGAGTCGAGGCTGCTGGCCAGGTACACGGCGTCAAGGGCGGTGTTGCCCGGGATGAAGGTGCCCGTGCCGCTGGTGCTCCAGATGCCGGAGTTGGTGCCGGCGCTCACGCTGCCCGCCAATTGTACGGCCAGGTCGCTGGAACAGGTGGTGATGTCCGCACCGGCGTCCACCACGGGGGCCGGGGTCACCGTGATGGTCACCTGGTCGCTCACGGCGGTGCAGTTGCCGTTGTCGTTGCTGGTCAAGGTCAGCGTCACGCTGCCGCTCTGCAGTTCGAAGCCCGAGGGCACGTAGGTGGCGTCCAGGGCGTGGGCATCGGGGGTGAAGGTGCCCAGGCCGCCGCTCCAGGTGCCGCCGCCGGCCACGGTCACCGAGCCGTTCAACTGCACCACGGGGTTGTTCATGCAGATCGTCAGGTCATTGCCCGCTTGGACCACCGGTGCCGGGGTGAAGGCCACGGTCATCTGGTCGGTCACGGCCAGGCAATTGCCGTTGCCGGTACTGGTCAACGTCAGCGTCACGTTGCCGGCCGCGATCTCCGCCGGGGTGGGCTGGTACACGGCGCTGAGCACATTGGCACTGGGCGTGAAGGCGCCGTTGCCGCCGCTCCAGGTGCCGCCGTTGGCATTGGTCACGTCACCGTTGAGCTGCACCGCCGCGTTGTTGGAACAGATCGTCATGTCGGCACCGGCGTCCACCACGGGCGCATCGGTGAAGAATACGGTCACCTGGTCGCTCACGGCCGCACATGTGGTGGTGCCCGTGCTGGTGAGGGTGAAGGTGATGGCGCCAGCGGCGATCTCGGCCTCGGTGGGCTGGTACATCACGGCCGGGGCGGTGTTGCCGGGCAGCCAGGTACCATTGCCGCCGCTCCAGATCGCACCGGGGGCGTTGCCCACGAAGCCGTTGAGCTGCACCGCCGCGTTGTTGGCGCACACGTCCTGGTCCGGACCCGCGTTCACCACGGGCACGGGATCGAACACGATGGTCACTTGGTCGGTCACCGCGTTGCAGGTGCCGTTGCCGGTGGTGGTGAGCGTGAGGGTGACGCTGCCGGCCGCGATCTCGGTGAGGGCGGGTTCGTAGGTGGCGTCCAGCGCATGGGGTCCCGGGGAGAAGATGCCCGCCCCGCCGCTCCATTCGCCGCCCGCAGCCACGGTCACGCTGCCGGCGAGCTGCACGATGGCGTCATTGGCGCACACCAGCATGTCCGCACCGGCCTGTGCCGAGGGTGCCGGGGTGAAGAAGAACTGCACGGAGTCCGTGGCGGCCACGCAGGCCCCGTTGCCCGTGGTGGTCAGGTGCAGCCACAAGCTGCCGTTGGCGATCTCCGATGCGCTGGGGGTGTACACCGCGCCCAGGCTTCCGGCACCGGGGGCGAACGAGCCCGCGCCGCCGCTCCAGGTGCCGCCGGTGGCACCGCTCACCTGCCCCGCCAGCTGGATCTCCGCGTTGTTGGCGCAGAGCGTCTGGGCCGTGCCGGCGTCCACCACCGGGGCCGGGGTGATCACGATCGTGGCCTGGTCGCTCACCGGCAGGCAGCTGCCGTGGCCGGTGCTGGTGAGGGTGATCGTGGCCGTGCCCGCAGCGATCTCGGCCGCCGTGGGGACATAGGTGGCGTTCAGGTTCGTGGCGGCCGGGTTGAAGGCGCCCGCACCGCTCCATACGCCGCCGTTCGCGAACTCCACGGAGCCGGCCAGTTGCACCGAGGCGTTGTTCGCACAGGTGGAGAACGGCCCGCCCGCTTCCACCACGGGCGCCGGCACGATGGTGATGGTCACCTGGTCGCTCTCCG
>JAVFAQ010000357.1:0-3136 GCA_034002325.1 Flavobacteriales bacterium
GGCCCGGGGCGGGTGCGGCGATCGATCCGGACGAACCGGGCGATCGGGGTGACGGAGCGGGGATCACCGGCCCGCGAGCCATCGTTTGAAGGCGGCGGCGCGCTCGCTGCTCACCACCGCGTCGGCCCCGTAGTCGGGGTCCAGCAGCACCTTCACGCGGCTCTTGCTGTACGCCACGATCTCGCGGATGCTGTCGATCTGCACGATCAGCCGCCGGTTCAGCCGGGTGAAGCGCCCGGGGTCCAGCTGCTTCTCCAAGCGGTCCAGGCTTTCCTCCAACGGCAGGTCGCGGCCCTCGCGGGTGCGGATGAAGGTGTTCTTCTCCAGGCTGTGGACGTAGGCGATGTCCGGCGGTTCCACCACCTTGAAGCGGTCGCCGTAGCGGATCAGGAAGCGCTTCACGGGAAGGGGTTCGCCGGCCGTGCCCGCAGCTGCCAACGGGCGGTGGTCGCGCAGCACGCCGCCCTGGCGCGCACGGTCGATGGCGCCGGCCAGGTCGGCCCGGCGAACGGGCTTCAGCAGGTAGTCCAGCGCATGCACCCGGAAGGCGTTCAGCGCGTAGGCGTCGTAGGCCGTGGTAAAGACCACCGGGCAGGGCATCTCCACCGTCTCGAAGATCGCGAAGCTGTCACCGTCGGCCAGGCGCACGTCCAGGAAGGCCAGGTCGGGCTTTCCGCCGGCGGCGATCCATTCCACCGTGGCCTGCACCGTGGGCAGCGCCGCCAGCACGACGATCGCCGGATCGATCGCCGCCAGCATGGAGCGCATGCGGGCCACGGCCGCGGCTTCGTCCTCCACGATCAGGACCTTCATGGCCATTGCCGGACCAAAGGTACCCGCACCATGAACGTCGCATCGTCCTGCACCACCTGCACGGGCCGCGGGTCCAGGGCGGCATAGCGGCGGCGGATGCTGTCCAGCCCGAAGGCGGTGCTGCGCGGCGCCCCCACGCGCGGCGAGCGCCGGTTGCGCACCACCAGCTCCTCCCCTTCCACGGTGATGCGCACCGTCAGCGGCGCCTGCGGCCCGGCGGCATTGTGCTTCAGGGCGTTCTCCACCAGCATCTGCGTGGTGAGCGGCACGATCCACCGGTCCATGGCATCGGACGGCACCTGCACGTCGAGCGCGATGGCCGCCCCGAAGCGGGCGCGCTCCAGGTCGAAGTAGCCGGCCAGCAGGTCCAGCTCCTCGTGCAGGGGCACCAGTTCCTTGTCGCGCACCTGCAGGATGCTGCGGAAGAAGCCGCTGAGCTGGTCCACGTGCTCCACCGCGCGGTCCGCATCGGTCTCGATCAGGGCGGTGAGCGTGTTCAGGCTGTTGAACAGGAAGTGCGGGTCCACCTGGCTGCGCAAGGTCTCCAGTTGGGCGCGGACACGCTCCTGCTCCACCCGCTCGCGCTGGCGCAGGCGCCGTTCACGCGCGCGCACCACCAGCACCACGGCGGCCACGGCGAGGCCGGCGATGAGCGCCATGCCGCCGGGCCGTTCCCACCAGGGCGCCCGCACATGCACCACCAGCGTGGCGGCCGTGGCCGGCGGCGGGCCCACCGTCTCGCCGAGCAGCGCATGCACCCGGAAGGTGTAGCGGCCCGGCGGCAGGCCCGTGTAATGCACCTCCCGGTCGCGCGTGGTGCGCGGCGCCGGGTCATGGCCCTCCAGCCGGTACACGTAGCGCACCTCGCCGGGCGCATCGAAGTACGGCGCGGCGAACTGCACGGCCAGGTCGTTACGGTCGTGCGGGGTGGCCACCTCCTCGCGTACGGGCAGCGGGCGTCCCGCCGTACGCAGCCCGGTGATCACGGTCCGCAGATGGGTGCGGTAGCGCGTGGGCGACGGGCGCAGGTGCAGCAATCCGCGATCGCACCCCAGCCGCACCGAACCATCGTCCAGGGTGGCCACCGCGTGCAACGCCGCCTGCATCCCGGCAGCGCGCAACCCGGCGGTGAGGTCGTGCCACTGGCCGGTGGCGGGGTCATGGGCCCAGGTGCCGGTGGTGCCGAAGACCAGCACCCGGCCCTGCTGCGCGGCCATGGCCAGCACGGTGCCCTCATTGAACGGCGGCAGCTCACCACCGCTGCATTCCAGGCCGCCATCGGCCATGCGGCACAGGCCGGTTCCGGGGCCGGCCGCCCACACCGTGCCGTCGGCGGTGCGCAGCAAGGTGTAGAAGGTGCGCGGCCCCAGGCTGTCCACGGCTTGTGCGCGCCCAGCGGCATCCACCCGCAACAGACCGTTCCCGTCGGTGGCCGCGATCGCACCGTCATCGGCCTGGGGCAGCACATCGTAGACGAAGCCGGGACCGGGCATGGGCACCGGGCGCCATCGGCCGGTGGCCTGGTCACGCACGCACAGGCCGTCGAGCGTGGCGCACCACACCTGCCGCCCGAGCACGCGCACGGCCAGCACATTGGGATTGCACAGGTCCGCGGTCATGCCGTGCCGTTCCACCCGGCCATCGGCCCGCACGGCATGCACGCCATCACCGAAGGTGGCCACCCACAGGGTGCCGTCGGCATCGACGGCCATGGCGGTGACCGGCGTGCTGTGCGGCACCTGCAGCACGCGCGTCAGGACATGTTCACCGGCGTCGCGGGCGTACACCCCTTGCGGCAGGGCGAACCACGCCCGTTGCCGCGCATCGAAGCACAACGCGCTGATCGCGCGCATGTCCAGCCCGTCCAGCTCGGGGGCCACCAGCACGTGGGGGTCCGCCCGGTGCAGGGTGGCGGTGCCGTCGCACCACCACACATGCCCCGCGCCCACCATCAGATCGCGCACGGCGGGCGGACGCTCCGTCGCGTGGGGCCGTAGCGGGCCACTGGCAAGGGCGGTGTCCAGCACCAGCAGGCCCCGGTCGCGTGTGCCCGCCCACACCCTGCCATGCGCCACGGCGATGCGGGCCACGGCACCGGTGGCCGCTCCCGGCAAGGTGCGCAGGGGCGCGCCCGGCGACCACCGGAACACGCCGCCGCGGTGGGTGCCGGCCCAGACGCGGTCCTGCTCGTCCACCGCCACGCTCAGCACCAGGTTGTCCGGGGCGCCCTCGGTCTCTCCGAAGACGGTCTCCGCGCGGCCCTCTGCGAACACCACCAGGCCCTGGTCGGTGGCGGCCACGATCTTGCCCGAGGCGAGCCGGG
>JAVFAQ010000358.1:0-3126 GCA_034002325.1 Flavobacteriales bacterium
TCCCACTGGCCGGCGGTGGCATTGTCCGTGGGCAGGTCATGGGCCCATTCGCCCAGCTCATTGTGGAAGTCGATGTCCTCGGTGGCCATCAGGTCGTAGCCCACCAGGATATTGAACGGCAGGTTGGGATCGGCCATGGCGGCGCCCACCGGCAGCACGGAGCTGAGCGCACCGAACACGTCCTCCACGGCGAGGTAGTAGTGGATGATGGTACCGGCCGGCTGGGCGGGCAACTCGGCCGCGTAGAGGTCGCCGCCCGCCGGGGCCATGAGCACGCTGCTCCACCCGGTCTCGTTGTTGAGCCGGTAGAAGGCGCGCACGCCGGCCAGGTATAGGCTGGCCGGGAACTGCACGTCCACTTCCGCCTCTATGGCGATGCCGGTCTGCCCGGGGGCCGCCTCCACGGGCACATGGGCCATGTCCACGTTGCTCAACAGGGTGATGCCGTGCAGGGCGAAGCCTTCCACGATGGCCTGGCCGTTGGGCGTGCCGTTGGTGATGTCACCGTCGTCGTCATCGGCCTGCAGCACGTCCAGCAGCACTTCGCGGAAGGCGATGCCCTCCTGCCCGTTGGGCGCGGTGGCCTGCAAGCCCGGGTAGGCCTCGGCGAAGAGCGTCAGCAGCAGCTCCTGGTCGCCCAGCAACTGGTAGATGTCCCACCAGGCCCCGGCGATGATCTCGCCATCGGCATGCACCTGCCCCACCAGGTCGGCCGGGTACACCTTGGGGTCCTGGTCGTAACGCCGGATGTACGACTCGGTGCTGTTCAGCTGCCAGCCTTGGGCCAGTACGGGCTGGTCCGTGAGGGTGAGCGCCCACACATCGGCATAGCCCTCGTGCATGGCGCCGTTCTGCCATTCGCCGCCCAGGCTCTGGTAGAACTTGTCGTTGATGCCGTGCGCGTACTCATGGTAGACCACGTCGCCCAAGGTGGCCAGCGACCGGCATCCGCCGCCCTGCGCGTAGAAATTGATGGACTCCCCGTCGTAGTAGGCATTGCATGTGCCGGTGGTGAGGTCCACGTTGGTGGGCAGCGGCGTGTCCAATCCGGTGAAGTCCGGCAGCACGTGCTTCATGCGCTCATGCACCCGGTTCACGAAATAGTAGGCATCGCGTTGCTGTACGGTGCTCACGTCGTCCAGGCTCACCGTGTTGGGTCCTTCCTCCAGGGTGACGACCAGTGACGGTGTGACGCCGTTGGTGCGCACATTGGACCATCGCCCCCGCAGCGCGACGGTCGCCTGTACAGGCCCATTGGCGCCGGTGTCCAGCAGGCCGTCCGCATCGGTATAGGCGAACTCGCCGTTCACGGTCACGCGCAGGTGCGGCAGGGGGGCCGTGGCGGTGGGGTGCAGGGCGCCGAGCGGATGGACCGTGGCCTGGACCAGCGCCTGGGCGGCGGCATCGTCCGCATGGCCGCGACCGCTGCACCGCGCATGGTCCAGCACCTCGTTCCAGCGGTAGAGCAGTTCGCCGGTGTGGGCGTCCACATGGCAGCGGTAACGTGCCGGCACGCCCTGGGCGGCATCGGTGCGCACCATCACCGTATGCACCAGCCGATGGTCCATGGTGCGGCCGCGGGGCACGGGCAGCACGTGCTGGCCCAGGGCCTCGGCCACCGCCCCTTCGCCGATGCCGGCCGCTGCGGTGGCCATGGCCTGCTCCGCCGTGATGGCCGGGACGGTCCCCACGGTGATCGCATCATGCACCTGGGCGCCGAAGGAGAGCACCCGGCCGGCATGGTCCATTTTCACCAGAAGGCGGCTGTGCAGCACGGGCATGCCTTCATGCACCTGGAAGAAATGCACGTAATGGAACTTCCCGGTGGTGACCGTGGACCGATGGACCAGCTCGTCGTACGGAATGCCGAACGGGGCCAGCACGTCTTGGACGAAGGACCACGCACGGTCCAGCGGCGTCGTGCCGGCCACGGCGATCCCCGGCCCGTAGGCGCGGTGCGGCTTGTGCAGGGCTTCATCGAACTCCACGGCCCAGCCGGGATGCGCGGCCACGAACTGCTGCCAGGCCGGCCGGGTGCGCAACCGGGCCTGCCATTCCGGGTCGGCCACGGTCTGCCGGTGATCGATGTAGTTCACCTGATGGCGGTCGGAGCCTTGGGCGGCGGCGGTGGCGACCATGGCACAGAGCATGACGCACAAGGAGGCCGAACGGAGGTTGGCGGACATGGCGGGCGGGTTGGGGCCTCGAATATCGGCATCCCTCCCCACAATGGCAACGGGCCACGGCGTCCCGGCGAGCGGGCGTTATACGGGCGCCGTCCGCACCTTGAGCCCGTCGTATGCCAGGTGGACCCCGTGCGGCAGACGGGCCTGCACCTCGTCGTGGCGGCCCATCAGGTGGCTGATATGGGTGAACCAGGCCGTGCGGGGCCGGAGGTCGTCCACCATGGCCAGGGCCTCTTCCAGGTTGAAGTGGGCCAGGTGCGGCGTGATGCGCAGGGCGTTGAGCACGAGCACATCCGCGCCGCGCAGGGCCTCGCGTTGCGGCGGTGCGATGGCCTTCGCGTCGGTCACGTAGGCCAGGCCGCCGATGCGGAAGGCCGCCACGGGCATGCGATGGTGCATCACCTCCACGGGCAGCACGGGCACACCGGCCACGCGGAACGGCTCGCCGGCTTGGAAGGTGTGCAGGCGCAGCTCGGGCACGCCGGGGTATTTGTCCTCTGCGAAGGCGTAATGGAACATGCGGCGCACGGCCTGCAGGGTGGCGGCGTTGCCGTGGATGTCCATGGCCTGCTGTTGCGCGAAGTTGAAGGCGCGCAGGTCATCGATCCCCGCCACGTGGTCCATGTGCTCATGGGTGAGCAGCACGGCGTCCAGGCGGCGCACATCGGCCCGCAGCATCTGCTGGCGCAGGTCGGGGCCGGCGTCGATCAACAAGGTGCGCTCCTCCCCTTCCGGCGTGCGGCAACGCACCACGGCGGAAGTGCGCAGGCGCTTGTCATGCGGGTCGGTGCTGGTGCATACCGGGCAGCGGCAGGCCACCATGGGCACGCCCTGGCTGGTGCCGGTGCCCAGGAACTCGATCTCCACGGCGGCCATGGCGGCAAAGATCGGTGCCACCGGGTTACCCTACTTTCGCGGGCCGTTCGGAGAGGTGGCAGAG
>JAVFAQ010000359.1:0-3123 GCA_034002325.1 Flavobacteriales bacterium
CTGCTGGAGATACTGGTCTGCACGCGCAGCACGCCCTGCCCGGTGAGGGTCATGGCGAAGTAGTCCGCGCTGTTGTCGGTGGGGCTGCATGCGCCGATGCTGCCGCTCATGGCCACACCGTAGGTGAGCGGATCGGCCTCGCCGGGGTTATTGTTGGGCTCGGATTCGGTTTGCGCCCAGGTGGCCAGGGGCGCCAACAGGGCCAGCGTCGCGAGCAAGTGGCTGCGTGATCTCATGGGGTAGGTGGGGTTGGGGTAGGGAGTTTTTCGGACACCCCTTCATCGGGCTTCGCCATACGATGTGAACGATCGTCCGGAGAAATTCGCGGACCTCACCGCCCCCCGTTCCCTTGGGCCCGCGCGTAGGCCGCTCGCACGGCATCGAAGGCGGGCTTGCGGCGCCCGGCATGGTCCACGATGCTCCAACTGGCCCCGGGCCACACGTCGTTGAGCTGCCACAGCAGGGTGCCCATGCAGCGCGGCCGGGCGGCCAGGTGCGCCTCGATCGCGGTGGCGTACGCCATGGCCTGCAAGGCGTGGCTCTTCTCCACCAGGTCGCGGCGGCCCCGCACCGGCCCGAGGTACCGCTCGGCCAGGCGCACGATGGCGGCGTCGCCCTTGTAGCTCAGCTGCCGATGCCGCCAGAAGGCCGTGTCCGTGTGCAGGTCGAAGCCGCCGGCAACTTCCCGCATGGTCTCCCACAAGGGGTAGGACTGCATGCCGTACTCGCTCACGAAGCGGCCCGTGTTGTCCGCGAACCGTTCAAAGGGCGCATCGCCGTGCCACACGCCCCAATAGTGCAGGTCGCCATGGCGCAGCCCCTCGGCATTGCCCCAATTGCTCAAGGGCGAGGTGGGCACGTAGGGCCGCCGGTCCAGGTCCGCGACCCATGCGGGCATGCGACGATGGAAGAGGTCGACATAGGCGATCCACATCCGGATGGAATCCGCCGGGCCGATGCCCCAGGAGCGCTGCCAGCCCCAGTTGTGCCAGGCCACGTCCACCTCGTTGTTGCCGCACCAGATGGCGAGGCTGGCCCGGTGCTGAAGACGGGCCACCTGCTCACGCACCTCGGCCTCCACGTTGTCCAGGAAAGCGACGTCGTCGGGCACCATGGTGTTGGCGAACATGAGGTCCTGCCACACGAGGATGCCGGCCTCGTCGCAGGCATCGAAGAAGGCATCGGGCGGGTACACGCCCCCGCCCCATACGCGCAGCATGTTCATCTGGGCATCGCGCGCGTGGCGCACCAGCTCGCGCCATCCGGCGTCGCCCGCACGCGGAAGGAGCATGTCCGGCGGAACGATGTTGGCCCCCATGGCGAACAGGGGCCGGTCGTTGACCACGAAGGTGAAGGGGGTGCCCAGGCTGTCCGGCGCCCGGTGCAGGTCGATGGTGCGCAGGCCGATGCGGGCGATGTGATGGTCCAGCGGCCCGGCGGTGCCCCACAGTTCCAT
The DNA here is from genome assembly GCA_034002325.1 of Flavobacteriales bacterium. Taxonomy (GTDB): domain Bacteria; phylum Bacteroidota; class Bacteroidia; order Flavobacteriales_F; family PHOS-HE28; genus PHOS-HE28. The sequence goes on from JAVFAQ010000359.1 coordinate 1,457, forward strand.
GCGCACGTGCTGCAGCCGGGGTTCGCCCATGCCGGCCGGCCACCAGAGGCCGGTATCGGGGATCTGCACCGTCACCGGCCCCACGCCCGGGGCGGAGCCCAGCGTTCGGCCGTTGATGATCACCCGGGCCTCGGTCACCATGGCGGTATCGCCCTTCACGTCCGGCCGGAAGACCAGGGTGCGCACCCCGCCCCGGGCCTGTTGCTCCACGCGCAGGCCCGTCAACCGCACATCGTCCCATGCAACGATGGACACCGGCCCCCAGATGCCGCAGGTGACCAGGCGCGGTGCGAAGTCCCAGCCGAAATGCACCCCGGCCTTGCGCACGAACGGGGCCACCTTCACCGCGCCCTGGTCATTGTCCGCCGGCAGGCTGCGGCCGAAGGCTTGCATGGCCCGCCGCCCCTCCTCCACCGCCGGCCGGAAAAGCACTTCCACATCGGCCTTGCCGTCCTGCAGCAGGTGCTTGATCGGGAAGGCCCAGCTGCGGTGCATGTTGGCGCACCGGCCCACGGTCTCCCCGTTCACACGGACTTCGGCGTGGGTGTCCAGGCCCGCGAACCGCAGGTCGATATGGGCGCGTTGCATCGACCGATCGTCCAGATGCACGGTGGTCCGGTAGGTCCATGCGGTATCACCCACCCACTGCACGCTGTCCACGTTGGTGCCCACGTACGGGTCCGGGACAAGGCCCAGGGCCAGCAGGTCGGTATGTACGGTGCCGGGCACGGCGGCCGGCGACCAAGTGCCATCACCGGTACGCTGGAAGGCCCAGCCGTGGTGGATGTCCAAGGTGATGGGCTGCGGCGGGTGTTCCGTACGGCATCCGGCCAGGACCAGCGCCGCCCATGCCCAATGGCCCCTCATCGTGGTGCGGCGTTGCGCAACGCGGCGATGATGGCGGCGGTCTTGTCCGGGTCCGGGGCCGTGTCCCAAGGCCCTGGCGCGGCCGGCCGGCGGGCGGAGAAATGCACCTCGCGCACACCGGTGAGCTCCACCAGCCGGGCCACGTGGTCCGCCGCCACCCCGCCACCGGCCGCCACCAAGAGCCGGTCTCCGGCGGCATGCACCATGGCGCGCACCATGGCCCAGCCGTCGATGGCGCGCTTGGGGCCGCCGGCGGTGAGCACCCGCTGCACCCCCAGCTCCAGGCAGACGGCCAGGGCCTCGAGCGGATCGGCCGCGTGGTCGATGGCACGGTGGAAGGTGACCTCGCGGCCATCGGCCGCGGCGATCACCTGCTGCATCAACGCCTTGTCGGGCATGCCCTCGGCGGTGAGGGTGCCGGCCACCACGCCCTGCACGCCGGGTTCACGGGCCAGGGCCTCCACATCGCGCAGGATCACCGTGTTGTGGTGCGGGCCATGGTCGAAGCGGCCGGGCGCCGGGCGCACCAGCACCCGCACGGGCAGTCCGGTGGCCTGCACCACGGCGCGCACCAAGCCGATGGACGGCGTGACCCCGCCGCTTTCCGGCCAGGCACACACCTCGATGCGCTCCGCTCCTTGCGCGGCGGCCACCACGGCCTCCTCCAGCCCGGCCACGCACACCTCGATGGTCGTCCGCATGGCGCAAACTTAACCGTGCCGCAGGGCCTGCAACCAGCGGCCGCCGCCTGCGTTGAACGGGGCCACCATGCGGAACCGCGCCATCGCCCTGCTCCTGTC
>JAVFAQ010000360.1:0-3100 GCA_034002325.1 Flavobacteriales bacterium
GCCATCGGTGCGCATGCGCTCGTAGTCGCGTATGCTGGTGAAGAACAGCAGCCGTTCGCCGCTGGCGGTGCCTTGGGCATCGGTGCCCTCCACCTCCCAGATCACGCCGAACACCTCCTTGCCCGAACGGAGCTTGAAGCGGCAGTGCTTGTGCGCGAAAGAGCGGATGTTCGGGACGTCCATTGACGGAATGATCGACAAGAATGCAACCGCAAATTACATGCGGGCAATGTGCCGTGCCACCTGAAGATCTCAACAAGGGGGCCGCTCATGTTGAAAACCGTGCGGTGCCGGCCCGGGGAAGGTCTGCACAGGCGCCCGGTCAGACCTTGGGGTCCCGGTGTACCACCAGCCGCTGTCCCGCGCGGATCATGTCGCCGCGCAGCCCGTTCCAGTGCTTGAGGTCGCGCACGGTCACCCCGTAGCGCCGCGCGATCACCCCGAGCGATTCGCCCCGGCGCACCGTATGGGTGCTCTTCACCGGTTGCTGCTGGGACTTGGACTGCGATACCGCGGCCACATCCTCCTTGGGCATGGCCTGCATGGCGTCGATGTAGTCGTACCGGATGGTCTCCTCGTTGGCCACCATGATGCCGGCGGCCTCCTTGGGCAGGTAGATCGCCACGGGCTGCTCCACATCGGGCACGATGCCGCGCTTGAAGGTGGGGTTCATGTCCAGCATGTCCTGCCGGGCCACGCCGGTGCGCTCGGCCAGCGCGGCCAGGTCCAGCGGGTAGCACACCTGCACGGTGTCCATCTCATACTGGCAATAGGTGGGCGCGATGGGGTAGATGTTGTGGTCCGCATGGTGGGCGAAGAGGTAGTTCACCGCGATGAAGGCGGGCACATAGCCGCGCGTTTCCCGCGGCAGGTGCGCGTAGATGTCCCAGTAGCCCTTCTTGCCGCCGCTGCGCCGGATGGCCTTGTTCACGTTGCCGGGCCCGCAGTTGTACGCGGCCATGGCCATCTCCCAATCGTCGTACATGCGGTGCAGGTACTTCAGGTAGCGGCATGCGGCCTCGGTGCTCTTGTACACGTCGTGGCGCTCGTCGATGTAGCTGTCCGCGTACAGGCCGAACATCTTTCCGGTGGGCAGCATGAACTGCCACAGGCCCACGGCGCCGGCACGGCTGCGGGCGCTGGGGTTGAGGGCGCTCTCCACCACGGCCAGGTATTTCATTTCCAAGGGAATGCCGTGGCGGTCCAAGGCGGCCTCGAACACGGGGAAGTAGAGTTCGGCCAGGCCCAGCATGCGGGCGCTCATCTCGCGCTTGCGCTCCACGTACAGGTCGATGAAGGCGCGTACCGGGCGGTTGTAGGCGAGCTCGAAGGGGGTGGCGGCGTTGAGCACGCCGACCCGCTCGGCATACACCTCGTCCGGCCATGTGGGCACCTGGTCCGGTGTGAAACCATGCACGTTGTGGTGCGCGGTGTCGGTGGTGAAGCCCGAGTACTTGATCCAGGGCATGCTGGCCAGCTCATCGAGCCGTGCCACGATCGGATCGTCGGGCAACAGGGGGAACGGCTCCGGTTCCTGGGCGCACAACGGGGCGGCCAGCAGGGTGGAGAGGATCACGGAGGAGAGGGGCCGCATGGCCCGGGTGGGTTCCGGCATGGTGACGAAGGTACCCTTGGTACGCAGGAAGCCCGCCGTTGTTATGCGGCCAACTCGTTCACAGCCCGATGTGGGCGGTCAGAACAGATGGGCGGCCGCGGCCAGCAGACCGGCCTCGGCGAAGGGGCGGGCCATGAGGTGGGTGCCGAAGGGCATGCCGTTGCCGTGGGTGCCCGTGGGCAGGCTGATGGCGGGCGTGCCGGCCAGGTTCGCCTGCACGGTGAAGATGTCCTGCAGGTACATGGCCACCGGGTCGGTCACGGCGCCCAGTGCGAAGGCGGTGGTGGGGCCGGTGGGCCCGATCAGCAGGTCGAACCGCTCGAAGGCCGCCAAGGTGTGCTGCTGGATGATGCGGCGCACCTTCTGGGCCTGGGCGTAATAGGCATCGTAATAGCCGCTGCTGAGCACGAAGGTGCCCAACAGGATGCGGCGCTGCACCTCGGGCCCGAAGCCTTCGGAGCGGCTCAGGCGGTAGGTCTCGTCGATGGTCTTGGCGGCCTTGCTCCGGTGGCCGAAGCGCACCCCGTCGAAGCGGGCCAGGTTGCTGCCGGCCTCGGCGGTGGCCAGGATGTAGTAGGTGGGCACCTGGTGGTCCAGCAGGGGGATGTCCACGGCTTCCACCGTATGGCCATCGGCACGCAGGCGGTCGATGTGGCCCTGCAGATGGGCGGCCACTTCGGGGTCCATGCCGGGACGTTCAAGCCCCTCGCGGAAGTAGCCGATGCGCAACTTGCCGGGGTGCCCCAAGGTGATCGGGCCGGGGTCGCGGTGGCTGGTGGTGCTGTCGCGCGGGTCGGGGCCGGCCATGGCGTGGTACACGGCGGCGGCATCGGCCACGGTATGGGCGAAGGGCCCGATCTGGTCCAGGCTGCTGCCGAAGGCGATGAGCCCGTAGCGGCTGATGCGGCCGTAGGTGGGCTTGAGGCCCACGGTGCCGGTGAACGAGGCCGGCAGGCGGATGGAGCCGCCGGTGTCGCTGCCCAGGGCGGTGTGAACGATGCCCGCCGCCACGGCCGCGGCCGATCCGCCGGACGACCCCCCGGCCACGCGGGCGGGGTCGTGTGGGTTGCGCACCGGCCCGAAGGCGCTGTTCTCGTTGCTGCTGCCCATGGCGAACTCGTCGCAGTTGGTGCGGCCCAGGATCACCGCATCGGCGGCGAGCAGGCGCTCCACGGCGGTGGCGCTGTACGGCGACACATACCCTTCGAGCATGCGCGAGGCGGCGCTCACCCGGTGGCCCTTGTAGCAGATGTTGTCCTTCAGGCCGATGACCATGCCGGCCAGCGGGCCCGCCTCGCCCTTGCGCAGGCGCTCGTCCACCCGGGCGGCCTGCTCCATGGCCGTGTCCGGGAACAGTTCCAGGAAGGCGTTGAGGTGTTCCTGCGCCCGGGCGGCGTCCAAAGCGGCGCGCGTGAGGTCCTGCACTGAGGCCCCTTGGGCAACGGCCGCGCGGGCCTCCGCAAAGGTCTTGGTGGTGCTCACGCC
>JAVFAQ010000361.1:0-3095 GCA_034002325.1 Flavobacteriales bacterium
CTGATGAAGAAGCCGAAGACGTCGTTGTATTGCGAGCCCACCCATTCATTGTACTCCTCGCTGGCGAAGGCGAAGTTGAAGCGCAGGCTGTCGCCGCCGGGGATCACGTCGAATTCCAGCTTGCAGGCATCGTACGTGGTGCGGCCGGTCACTTGGTCCAGCAGCGCATTGCCCGGGGTGAACTGCTCGAAGGAACGGTCCTCCACGTTGTTGGGCCCCACGGCGTTGTCGATGCTGCCGCTGGTGAGCAGCACGCCCTCGCTCACGCTCAGCACGTTGCCCGTGTAGGAGAACTCGCCGTAGCCGGCGCCGTGGCAGTCGATCGTCACATTGGAGATCTGCACGCCCGGCCCGGAGATGGCCCCGGCCAGCTCCAGCAGGTCGGTCTGTGGTGACACGGTGAGCTGGGCCCGGCCCATGCCGGCCATCAGCAGCAGGCCACCGCACAGTGTGGCCCTGATCGTTCGCTCGCACATCATCATCATCCTTTGCGTGCCCCGAAAAAGGGGGGGCGGTGGGTACGTGGGTCCTTGGGCCATGGTCACTGGCCGCGCTGGGCCGCGCATTGGGCCTCGGCCTGGGCGCGGTCCATGGCGGGTTCGGTGATGCGGGCCTCGGCGATGCGGCCGCTGGTGAGGGGCCGGGCGCGCTCGCGCAGGGCGGTCTTGGCGGCACCGTCGGGGGCGCCCAGCACCAGGATGCCGGCCGGCACGCAGGCGTAGCGCAGCTCCAGGGAGCCGTCGGCCGGCAGCGACCGCCGCAGGGCATCGCGCTCGGCGCTGGTCAGCCCGTCGACACGGAGCACCAGTTCATCGCCTTGGGGAAGGGGTTGCTGGGCGATCGCCGCACCGGGCAGCCCCAACGCCAGCAGCAAACAGGAGAGATAACAGACCGTCAGTTTTTTCATGTTCGTCGATGCCATTTCGCCATTGGACGGGCAAAGGTCGCCTTCGCCACACCGGAAGGGATGTGGTGGGCCGGCGCCTTATACCCCCCGGGCCGTGCAAAAGTTGCCGGCCCCGGTGCATGAGCCCCCTGTGCAGCAACGGGATGCGACGCCGCGCCGGATCGTTGATAAGTTTGGAGGCCGAACTGCTCCCTTCTTAGGGCAGCATCCGCCCCGCCAGCACCGCGTGCAGGCCGATCCCGGCGGCCACGCTCACGTTCAGCGAGCCGATCTCGCCGGCCATGGGGATGTGTGCCAGCTCATCGGCCAGGCGCAGCACGGCGTCGGAGATGCCTTCGTCCTCGGCGCCCACCACCAGCACCAGCGGCCCGTGCAGGTCGGCCTGGCCCAGGGGGGTGGTGCCCTTCTCGGTGAGGGCCACGACCCGCAGGCCGTGCTCACGGGCGCGCAGCAGGGCGTCCTTCAGGCGGGGCACCCGGCACACGGGCTTGCGCAGCAGGGCGCCGGCGCTGCTCTTCACCGCATCGCTGCCCAGGCGCGCGGTGCCGGTCTTGGGCACCAGCAGGGCGTGCGCGCCGAAGCATTCCGCGCTGCGGGCGATGGCCCCCAGATTGCGCACGTCCGTCACCTGGTCCAGCGCCACGATCAACGGTGTTTCGCCGCGCTCGAAGGCCATGGCGATCACCTCGTCCAGGTCCTGTTCCTCCACCTGGCTCAGAAAGGCGACCACGCCCTGGTGCTCGGTGCGGGTGAGGCGGTCCAGCTTTTCCACGGGCACGGGCTGCCAGGGCACCTGCCGGTCCTGCGCCAGCTTGCGGATCTCCTTGATGCCCTCGCCGCCGGCCTCGCGCCGCACCAGCAGCTTCTCCACGTTGCGCCCCGCCTTCAGCGCCTCGATCACCGGGCGGATGCCGCATATCAGGTCTTTGGATGCCATTCGGCTGTATGTTCAAATGTTCGGTCCCCGGCTTTTCATTCTGATGATGCACCGAGGTCGAGGCGGAACCTCGACGCTACGGGTGCGACCCCGATCCTTGCCCCTGGGTGCGTCCGCCGTAGCTTCCACGTAGGCGGATCCCCAACTGCCAACTGCCCCCTGCCTACGGCAGGCAGGCTGCCACCTGCATACTGCCCACTGACGGCGCATTCAATTCTGGTACACCCTCCCGTTGCGCCAGCTTTCCACGTTGCGGTACCAGGCGCCCTTGAACATGGGGTCGCGCTGCAGCACCAGGTCGTTGTTGGTGTAGGGCCCGTTCTGCCGCACGAAGGTGAAGGTGAGGTTCATCAGGTTGTTCTCCTCGCCGAAGATCCAGGTCTCGCCGCGTTCGTTGCGGTAGATGGTGTTGGGCGTGCCGAAGATGATGTGGACCAGGCCGCGGTCGGTGCGCCATCCTTCGGCGTGGGAGGTGAAGTGGCGGTTGGCGTTCTCCACGCGGGCGTAGTAGATGCGGATGGCCTCGCGGGCGCGCTCGCGGTCGCCGGCGGCATCGAGCCAGAAGGTCTCGATGGCCTTGCGCATGTCGGGCGCGCCGAGGATGCGCTCGTGCTCGGGCCTGGAGGTGATGTAGCGCAGGGGGCCCAGCATGTCCGTGGCGGTGCCCACGACGGGGTAGGCCTCGGTGAGCACGAACAGGCTGTACCCCTCGGGGTTGCTGGCCTCGGGCTGCAGGTGATGGATGCCGGGGGCGCGCAGGTCCAGGTCGAAGGTGCCTTCCACGGGGTCCACCGTCACTTGGAAGAGGCTGTCGGCGGTATCGGCCGGGCGGGGCGAACCGCCGCTGGTGAACACCGGTGCGGGCAGTCCCGGCTCCACGGCGTGGCGCGCGCCGAAGAGGGTGCGGCCCTTGAACGCCTCGCAGCGCACGCGCACCTGGCTGCCCGCGGGGAGGTGGTCGTCGAACAGCGGCACGCCGTTCTGCGGGTCCACGGGCAGGAAGTAGTGGCGCAGGCCGTCGCCCGCGCGGCCCACCTGCATCACCAGGGTGCTCTGGGCGTCGCGGTGCAGGTCGCGCGCGGTGATCTGCAGCACGTAGCTGCGCAGGCCGCCGTTGCGCATGGCCAGGCTGCCGATCAGGTCCTGGTCCACGGCGGGGTCGGTGGCGAAGTCCTCCACCAGCATGCTGGCGCTGTCCACCGGTGTGCGGGCGTTCCAGTCGGTGTAGGCGTGGTAGCTCAGGCGCACCAG
>JAVFAQ010000362.1:0-3087 GCA_034002325.1 Flavobacteriales bacterium
GTACATAAATACGGCAGAAATATTTTTATCATTTTGAGCTATTGACTTTGTTTTGTCAATCATTTGTAACTGTGTCATTTTCTTGAATGTTTTTCGTTGTTAATTGTTTCTTCAAATTACCGCCAACTACCTGTTGCCGCATTGCGTGAATTTCCAGACTTGGACCAGCGCTCCTATTGCGACAACATCTCCCCAGCGGGACAAAAGACGCAATGGGCTATTCCAGGTCAAGGTCATCCAATGGGCTGCGGATCTTGCCAAGGGCTTTGGTGCTTACGTGGGTGTAGATCTCAGTGGTCTTGCTCGAGCTGTGCCCCAACAATGCTTGGATGTAGCGAAGGTCGGTTCCCTTCTCCAAGAGGTGGGTGGCAAAGCTATGGCGCAAGGTATGCACGGTGGCCGGTTTTGCAATGCCCGCCTTTTCCTTGGCCCGGTGGAAGATGGCCTGTACGCTGCGAGGGGAGTAGGCTGTTCCGTTCGGGCCTTCAAACAGGTGCCTTACTGGTTTGTACTCCGTGAGATAGGCCTGAACGGTGTCCATGGCCTTGGAGCTCAGCAAGGTGATGCGGTCCTTGTTGCCTTTGCCTCCACGGACCAGCAGTTGTTGGCGGTCGGTTGCCAGGTCCGTTAGTTCCAGGCCGATGAGTTCGCTGAGCCTCAAACCGGCGGAGTAGATCAGCATCAGGATGCAGCGGTGCTTCAGGTTGTCCACGGAACGCAGGAGGGTGGTCACCTCGGGTTCGCTCAGCACGGTGGGCAGCTTTCGTTCTTGGCGTGGCCGCTCAATAAAGGTGACCCGCTTCGCATCACCCACCACGTTCATGTAATAGTAGCGCACCGCGTTCACCACTTGGTTGAGGTGGCTGTTGCTCACCTTCCGTACGGTTGCCATGTGGTGCTGGTAGGCTTCAATATCCTCCGTGCCGATGTCGTTGGGGTGCTTCGCCGGGAAGTGCAGGAAGAAGTGCTTGGTGGCATTCAGGTAGGCTTCGATGGTGCGCGGGCTGTAGCGGGCGATCTGCAGCTTGCGCTGCATGGCCGCCAAGGCCGTCTGCTGCATGGCGTTCAGCGGTGGCGGGGCTGGTTGCGGTGCGCTCTTTTGCGCCGGAGCCTTCGCCGGGAGTGTTGCTGGTGGTGCCTTGTCGAACAGCGATGTGCTGTCCACCCATGCCATGCCCTTGAACGTTTGGAAGATGGCCCGCAGATGCTCAGGGGCATTGGGCGTGTACCAGCGCTTGTGCGAGCCGCTCCATCGGCCACCGGCCACCTTGGCGGCCGCGATCAGCACCTGGTCGTAGGGGAAGGCCATGGCGATGCACCGCTGGCCATTGTGTACCAGGTGCTCCAGCCGGATGGTGGGCTTCGTAGTGATGGGTTCCTCGTCCATGGCGGATGGACAAGATAGGGATGCAACTTATTTCCCTTCCATCCATCGCCCCGTCACAACCCCACGCGCTGCCGCCACCGCATCGGCCACGCGCTCACCGTCCATCGCCGCGCTCACGATACCGCCGGCGTAACCCGGCCCTTCGCCGCAGGGATAGAGGCCCTTCATCTGCACATGCTCCAGCGTCCCGCGGTCGCGCGGTATGCGCACGGGCGAGCTGGTGCGGCTTTCCACCGCCACCACCACGGCCTCGTTGGTGAGGTAGCCGCGCATCTTCCCGCCAAAGGCGTGGAGGCCCTGGCGCAGGCGCGTGGCGATCGCGGCGGGCAGCAGCTCGTCCAGCCGGTGGGGCACGATGCCCGGCGGGTAGCTGCAATCGGGCAGGTCGGCCGAGGGGCGGCCCTTCACGAAGTCGATCATCCGCTGGGCAGGCGCGCTCTGGCGGCGTCCGCCGGCGATCCATGCGGCATGCTCCACGGCGGCCTGGTATGCCAGGCCCGCGAGCGGGTCGGCGCTTTCGGGCACCGGACAGGTCACCACGATGCCCGAGTTGGCGTACGGGTTGTTGCGCTTGCTGGGGCTCCAGCCATTGGTGACCACCTCCTCCTGTTCGGTGGCGCACGGCGCGATGATCCCGCCCGGGCACATGCAGAACGAGTAGACGCCGAGGCCCTCCACCTGTTGCACCAGGTTGTAGCTGGCCGGCGGCAGGTAGGGGTCGCGCACGTCGCAGTGGTATTGCGCGCGGTCGATGATGCTTTGCGGATGCTCGATGCGCACGCCCATGGCGAACTCCTTGCGTTCGATGCGGATGCCCTTCGCGTGCAGCAACCGGAAGATGTCGCGCGCCGAATGTCCGGTGGCCAGCACCACGGCCTCGGCGGTGAGTTCATCGGTGCCGTTGACCACCACGCCGTGGACGCGCCCGTTGCCGGTGAGCAGGTCGGTGACGCGGCTGTTGAAGCGCACCTCGCCACCGGCGGCGGTGATCGCCTCGCGCATGGCGGTGATGATCGCCGGCAATTTGTTGGTGCCGATGTGCGGATGGGCGTCCACCAGGATCTCCGCACCGGCGCCGTAGGCCACGAAGGTGCGCAGCACGCCCTCCACGTCGCCGCGTTTGTGGCTGCGCGTGTAGAGCTTGCCGTCGCTGTACGTGCCGGCGCCGCCCTCGCCGAAGCAGTAGTTGCTGTCGGGGTCCACGATGTGTTCGCGGTTGATCGCGGCCAGGTCGCGGCGGCGGGCACGCACGTCTTTGCCGCGCTCCAGCACGATGGGCCGCAGCCCGTGGCCGATCAGGCGCAACGCCGCGAACAGCCCGGCGGGACCGCAGCCCACCACGATCACGGGCCGCGCGGTGGAGACATCGGGCAGCACGGGCGGCAGCAGCGGCTCCTCGGCGATCACGGTGGCCTCCACCCGCACGCGCAACCGCACACGAGGCTGCTTGCTCCGCGCATCGATCGAGCGGCGCAGCACCTGGTGCCCTTCGGCCCGGGCCATGCCGGCGGCCTCTGCGGCGGCGGCCCGCACCAGCACCGGGTCGGTAGCCTCCAGCGGGGTGAGCATGATGTCGACGATGGGCATTGCGGAAGGGTGGAAGGGTGGAAGGAAGGAAGGGTGGAAGGACGGAAGGGTGGAAGGAGGAAGGGTGGAAGGAGGAAGGACGGAAGGGTGGAAGGGTGGAAGGTGGAAGGAGG
>JAVFAQ010000363.1:0-3041 GCA_034002325.1 Flavobacteriales bacterium
AGCTCCTCCTGCGCGTGTACCCTTCGACGAACAGCGACGGGGAGGTCTGGCAAAGCGATGGCACCGAGGCCGGAACGGGACCATGGGGCGACCTCGGGTACACCCACCCGGACAACCTCTGCAGCCACAATGGGGCGGTGTACATGGCGGCCAGGGGGGCCTCGGGCCAGAAGCAGCTTTGGCGCACGGACAATACCGCCGCAGGGACCTATGAGATCCTCATGCCGGGCAGCGACCTCACGCAACCGCTCGGGAACACGAACGGCATATTGAGCTGCAACGGCATGCTGTTCTATCGGGCCAGCTACCAGGCCGCCATCGGTGAGGAACTGTACGCATTGGGCCAGCCCACAGGGGTTGAAGAGCGTGTGCGGGGCGGTATGCGCATCCACCCGAACCCGGCCACGGACCGGGTGTGGGTCGTGCCGGAGGGGGCGCCGTCAGGCCCCGCGACACTGATCGTGCGCGACCTGCTGGGCCGGGCCATTGCATCGCAGGAGGCGGTGGCGCCCGACGGCAGCGGGCGTTACCAGGTGGACCTGGGGGGCATCGCCCCGGGACCATACATCCTGGAGCTGTACATGGGCGGTGCGCGCTGGAGCAACCGTTTCCTGAAGGGTTGACGGCGGGCCGGTCCATTCCAGGGCCCTTCCCACGCAGGGCGGCCAGGTTCAAGCGCATGCATGCGGATGTGGCCAAGCGGGATGCTTCGCGACCGATGTCCGACAGCCCCGTCATTTGCCGCTTCCGCCAATAAGCCATCATCAAAGGCGCGCGTTCCCTGGTCCTGCTGCTCATCGCCAGGCCCGAGGTGCCCGGACGTCCGGCCATGGGGCGGGAAGGTGGCAGGCCGGTCACCGCCACGGTCTGCATCCTGCCTGTTCCCCGTGGTGTTCAGGTGGTTCCGGGGAAGGACGTCGGGGCGGGCGGCGCGGGTGGGGTGCGGCCGCTGCCGGCGGGCCTGGCCGGGCGGGCATGGACCTTCCCACCAAGCCGCGCCGGGGGCGGACCAAACCCGTTGCCGTGCCGATGACCGACCGCCTGATCGGGGAAGCCGCACCCCGCCCCGCCGGCCCCGACGAGAAAATGGTGGTGCCCCTGTTGCAAATTCGGCCCGTTTCCTCCATAGCTTCGCCCCGCCCATCGACCGTGGTGTACTTTGGCGAGACCACCCGGCACAGGCATTGAACAACAAACACACGTCAGTAGAACTCATGAACATTTACGTCGCCAACGTGCCTTACTCTGTTAGGGACCAAGACCTCCGTGATCTTTTCGAGCCCTTCGGAGAGGTCACATCGGCCAAGATCATCATGGACAAGGTCACCAACCGCAGCCGTGGCTTCGGTTTCGTGGAGATGTCCGATGACACGGCCGGCCGCGCCGCCATCGAGGCGAACAACGGCAAGAATTTCCAAGGGCGCGACCTGGTGGTGAACGAGGCCCGGCCTCGCACCGAGGGCGACCGGCCCTTCCGCGGCGGTGGCGGCGGAGGCGGCTTCCGCGACCGGGGCGACCGGGGCGGCTTCGGCGACCGCGACCGGGGTGATCGTGGCGACCGCAACTTCCGCGACCGGGGCGGCGACCGCGACGACCGCCGCGGCGGGTACCGCGACGAGGAATACTGAGCGTACCACCCAACGGTGGAAAGCCCTCCGGCCCGGCCGGGGGGCTTTCTTTTTCGGCCGCATGCCTTGGCGTCTTTTAACGCACCGCCGCCATCCACCGGTGCGCCGCCCGTGCGCTATCCGGTAATTTCGCCCGCCCATGACACCTCGCCCCGGCCGCCACCTCCTGCTCGCCCTTCTCTGGTGCATGGCCCTCCCCATGGCGGCCCAGCCGCCCGGTGGCCCCGGCCCGCGCCAGCCCGCCAACGGCAAGGTCTACGGCCGCGTGCTCGATGCCGCCACCCGCAAGCCCGCCGAGTTCGCCACCGTGGCCGTGCGCCTGCAACGCAACGACAGCCTGCTCGGGGGTACCATCGTGCGGGCCAACGGCGACTTCAGCGTGGAGGGCCTGCCCCTGGCGCCGGTCACCGTGGAAGTGAGCTTCATCGGCTTCGGAAGCACCACCCGACAGGTGGACCTGGGCCCCGGCGCGCGCGAAGTGGACCTGGGCAACCTGCTGCTGGAACCCGATGCCCAATTGCTGCAGGAAGTGGAGGTCACCGGCCGCGCCAGCCAGGTGGTGATGAAGGCCGATCGGCGCGTGTTCAACGTGGAACGCGACCTCAGCACCCGCGGTGGCACCGGCACCGACGTGATGAAGAACGTGCCCGGGCTGAGCGTGGACGCCGAAGGCAACGTGGAACTGCGCGGCGGCTCGCCCCAGGTGCTGATCGACGGCCGCCCTTCGGCCATCACCCTGGACCAGCTGCCCAGCGAGGAGATCGAGCGCGTGGAGGTGATCACCAACCCCTCGGTGGCCTTCGATGCCAGCAGCACCGGCGGCATCATCAACGTGGTGCTCAAGAAGAACACCAAGCCCGGCTACTTCGGCCAGCTCCAGGCCGGCATCGGCACCAACGACCGCTACCAGGCATCGGGCAACCTCAACGTGAAGGAGGGCCGCTTCGGATTCAACCTGGGCTACAACTGGAACACCTCCAACAACATCACCACCGGCCGCACCGAGCGCATCGACCGGGCCAACGGCGAGGACCTGCGCCACTACCGGCAGGACGCGGACAACGACCACACGCGCTCCATGCACGGCGGGCGCTTCGGCGTGGACTACGAGATCAGCAACCGCAACACCATCTCGTTCTCCCAGAGCGTGCGGAGCATGCGCATGGCGGGCGATGACCGGCAGGTGTTCCGTACGGATTCCTCGGGGACGGGCACCTCCGGCCATCAGTACAACACCAACAACGGTGAGAACCTCAGCCTCAGCTCGCAGCTGCTCTTCCGCCGCAAGGGCCCCAAGGAGGGCCGGGAATGGACGGCCGACGTGACATACAACCGCTGGCAGCGCGACAGCCGATCGGCCTTCGCCACCACCACCTTCGATGCCGCCAACGAGCAGTTCTCCTTCAGCCCGCG
>JAVFAQ010000364.1:0-3019 GCA_034002325.1 Flavobacteriales bacterium
TTCTCCATGTAGCCGGCGTACTTGGCGCTCACCTCCACCTGTTCCACCACCTCTTCCCGATGGTCGCCGAGGGCCTCGACCAGCCCGGCGACCCGGGATGATAGCGGGGCGATGTCCGCGAAACGGACCTGTGGCCGGAGCAGGATGTCATGCAGTTTCACGCGCTGTTTGATCGGCGATGTTCCACGTGGAACCAGCACCGCGTTCGCCGGCTCGGGGTCCACGCCTTCCTCTTGCAGCGCCTTGCCCAGAGCCGCCACCTGGCGTTGTTTCTCCTCCACGCGGCGCATCCGGTCATCCGACGCCAGCCCGATGGCATGGCCCCGGGAGGTGAGCCGCAGGTCGGCATTGTCCTGTCGGAGCAGGATCCGGTATTCGGCCCGGCTGGTGAACATGCGGTAGGGCTCTTCCGTGCCCTTGGTGATCAGGTCGTCGATGAGCACCCCGATGTAGGCCTCGTCGCGGCGCAGGATGAACGGCTCCTGCTCGTGCGTGGCCTGGTGCGCGTTGATCCCGGCCACCAGTCCCTGGCAGGCGGCCTCCTCGTACCCGGTGGTGCCGTTGATCTGGCCGGCGAAGTACAAGCCCCCCACCAACTTGGTCTCCAAGGTGTGCCTCAACTGGGTGGGGGGGAAGTAGTCGTATTCCACCGCATAGCCCGGGCGGAAGATGCGCGCATGGGCGAAGCCGGGCACCTTGCGCAGGGCGGCCGTCTGCACCTCTTCGGGCAAGCTGGTGCTGAACCCGTTGATGTATGTCTCCACGGTGTTCCAGCCTTCGGGCTCCACGAATATCTGGTGGCGGTCCTTGTCGGCGAAGCGGTCGATCTTGTCCTCGATGCTGGGACAATACCGCGGCCCCACGCCCTGGATGCGGCCGGTGAACATGGGGCTACGATCGAAGCCGGAGCGCAGGATGTCATGCACCTCGGGGTTCGTGTAGGTGATCCAGCAGGAAAGCTGCTTTTGCAGGGGCCGGGTGGCGGGGCTGTAGCTGAACTTGGCCGGCTCCTCGTCGCCATGTTGTTCCTCCAGCACGCTGCGGTCTATGCTGCGGCCGTCCACCCGCGGGGGCGTGCCGGTCTTCATGCGGCCGGCCTCGAAGCCCAGTTCGGTGAGCTGCTCGGTGATGCCGTGGCTGGCGCGCTCACCGGCGCGGCCACCGCCCACCTGGCGCTCGCCCACGTGGATGACGCCGTTCATGAAGGTGCCGCTGGTGAGCACCACCGCACGGGCGGCGATCTCCTGGCCGGAAGAGGTGCGCACGCCGGCCGTGCGGCCGCTCCGCACCAGCACGCCCACCACGTTGTCCTGCCGGAAATGGAGCAGGGGGATCGACTCCAGGACACTACGCCATTCCATGGCGAAGTGCTGCCGGTCGTTCTGGGTGCGGGGGCTCCACATGGCGGGGCCCTTGCTGCGGTTGAGCATGCGGAACTGCACGGCGCTGCGGTCGCTCACCATGCCCGACCGGCCACCCAGCGCATCGACCTCGCGCACCAGCTGGCCCTTGCCCACGCCGCCCATGGCGGGGTTGCAGCTCATCTGGCCGATCACGCCCATGTTCATGGTGACCAGCAGCACGCGCGAGCCCATGCCGGCGGCGGCCGCCGCGGCCTCGCAACCGGCGTGGCCACCGCCCACCACGATCACATCGTATGCATCCGCCTTGCCCATTCGTCTGCGCCCTTGGCCGCCGCATGCCGCATGCGGGGTGCCGGACGATCGGCGGGTACGGGACCCGTCGGCCGGCCGGTCAATCCTCCTGCATCTTCTTCACGAAGAGCGAGGTCCCGGTGCCCAATGCGGACATCGAGCGCGCAAAGATGCGCTTGAAGTCATCGGGCGCCGCCAGGAACACCTCGATGCCCACCCACACATTGTCGCGCACCACATAGGTCTTGGCCACCTTGGCCGTGGCATTGGCGTGGTCGCAGGCCACCAGCACGCGCAGGCGTTCATCCTCGTCCTCGATGGCCCAGATGTTGGGCAGCACCACCCGGAAATAGGCCGGGTCGTCGGCTTCCACATCGATGAAATAGGTCTTGCCCTCGGCCTTGAACTGCACATCGCCGTCGCTGTCCAGTTCCGGCCGGTATCCCTCCTCGGCCAGGTATTCCATGTAGGCGTGCTGCAGCTCTTCCGTGGAAGGCCCGCCCGGTTGGGCGTGGAGGGCGTGGCCGGCCAGGAGCAGGGCGAACAAGGGGGTCGCAGGGAACAAGGCGCGCATGGTGAACGGTCGTGAACGGGTCGGTCGGCTGCAAGGATACTGCGATCCGGGCCATGGCGCGTCTTGCCGCGTCTTTCCAGCGGTGCCGGGACCATGGGGGCGGAAGCGATGGAAACCGGCCGATCTTCCGTGAGGGCCGCACGGGTATTGCGCCGGGTCGTGTTCCGGTCTACTTTCGCGCATCCGCACCGACCGGTACAAGGTGCGACCACCCCAAAACCGACCGACCCTTGTGGCGGTACCATCCATGGAAGTCCGGCGCGTGTCCCAAGGCGAGATCACCCAGAAGGAGTTCTATAACGACTACTGGAAGAAGGGGATCCCATTGGTGTTCAAGGATGCCAGCCGGCAATGGAAGGCATCGGGCCTGTTCACGCCGGATTTCTTCCGTGAGCACTACGGCGACCGGCGCTGCCATGTGGACGGCGTGGAATACACCATAACGGAAGTGCTGGACCTGGTGGAGGGCCGGGACACCTCGCGGCCGGTGCCCTATCCCAGCATGTTCCACATCCGCACGGAACTGCCGAAGCTCGCCGGGCACATGGACCCGCTGGACCTGGGGTATGCCCGGCCGAACTGGCTGGAGAGCCGCTGGTTCCAGAAGGGGAACTGGGGCAATGCCACCGAATTGTTCGTCGGGGGGCCGGGCGGTCAGTTCCCCTACATCCACATCGATTATTACCACCTCAGCGCCTGGATCAACCAGCTTTACGGCGAGAAGGAGTTCACCGTGTACCCCAAGGAGCAGGCGCACCTGATGTACGCCGACCCCAACGACCCCTGGCGC
>JAVFAQ010000365.1:0-3008 GCA_034002325.1 Flavobacteriales bacterium
CTGGTGTTGAACCACTATCTCAGCGACCGTATGCACGGCAAGCTCGGGGTCGGCGGCACGCACCAGGAGAACGTGAACGTGCCGGGCACGGGCGAGCGGCCATTGATCCCCAACTACCGCAAGCGCACCGCGGGCCTGTACCTGATCGAGCATCTGGACCTGAGCGAGCGGATCGAACTGGAGGCCGGCGCACGGGTGGAGGGCACCCTGCTCGATGTCTTCACGTACACCGCCGTGCAGGAGTTCATCACCCCGCACCACAGCTTCCTCAACCACGCGCTCAGCGCGGGCCTGAACTGGAGCGTGCGAGACAGCGTGCGGCTGCGCACCCACATCAGCAGCGCCTTCCGCCCCCCGCATGTGAGCGAACTGTACAGTGAAGGGCTCCACCACGGCTCGGCGGCGATCGAGGTCGGTGATGCCACGCTGGGCAGTGAACGCGCGTTGAAGGCCACCGTTGACCTGGAGGCCTTCGCGCTGGCGGGTGCATTGCGCATGGACCTCACGCTGCACGCTTCCCGCATCGACCAATTCATCCAGCTTCGCCCCGAGGGCCATCGGCTCACCATCCGCGGGGCCTTCCCCGAGTTCCGCCATGCGGCCACCGACGTGTGGATGCATGGCCTGGACCTCTCCGCGGAATGGGCCTTCATGCCGCGCCTGGCGGTACGGTCCCGGTACAGCATGGTGCGGGCACGTGACCTGGCCGCTGATACCTGGCTTTTCCAGATGCCGGCCGACCGCATGGAGAACAGCCTTGTCTTCCGTGCCGATCGGGCGGGCTCCTGGCGCGGCATCGAACTGGCCGTGAGCAGTACCGAGGTATGGCGGCAGCGCCGTGTGCCCCCGGGGCTCGACTTCATGCCGCCCCCCGACGCATATCGCCTCATCGGGCTTTCAGCCAGCATCGCGAGGCCCATCGGCGAAGGGGAGTTGCGCATCGGCATCGAAGGCCACAACCTGCTGAACACCGCTTACCGGGACTACCTGGACCGCTTCCGCTACTACGCGGACGCCCGCGCCATCGATGTGGCCCTATGGCTGCGTTATGCCTTCGGCCGGACCTGATCGGATGCCCGGGCCATCGGAACAACGAAACGAACAAACCTTGGACAACACCATGCGCACATCATCGAACATATTGTTGATCGGCCTCGTCGGCATGGCCCTGCTGGCCGGCTGCCGCAAGGGCGACGACCCGGAGAGGCCGGCACCGCCCGTCCATGAGGAGGAGGTCATCACCGATATCCATGTCCGGTTCACGGACGACGCGGGCGGCACGTACGAGTGGCACGCTTCCATGGACGGCGGCTTCCATCACGACCATGGGGATGGCGATGACCATGACCACACGGACGGCGAGCTGCACATCCATGGCGACACCCTGCCGGCCGACGCGCACCTGCACGCGGAGATCATCCTGCTGAACCGGAGCGTTACACCGACCGATACCGTGAGCCACGAGGTCCGCGACGAAGGCGAGGCGCACCAGTTCTTCTTCATCGCGGAGGAGGTGGACATCACCTTCACGTACGGCGACACCGATGGGAACGGACGGCCCATCGGGTTGGTGGGCGAATGGCAGACGGGCGCACCCGGCACCGGCGAGGTGAAGGTGGTCCTGCGTCACGGCCTGGACAAGGGCGCGCCGGGCGTGAGCGAGGGCCTTGTCGCCAATGCCGGCGGCGCCACCGACCTGGAGGTACACTTCCCGGCCGTGGTCCATTGACGATCGGCCACGACCACACCCGCGAACGGCGCGATAGCCATCCTTTCGCGCCGTTCCATTTTCCGGCTTGTGCTACACGCAGGCCTTGCAGATGCCCTGCAATTCCAATTGGCTTTGTTCCATGCGGAAGCCGCGCGGCACCTTCACCTTGGGCAGCTCCACCGAGGGCAGGCAGAACACCGAACCGCAGCTGCGGCAATGGAAGTGCGCATGCAGGTCCTTGTGATGGCCGTCGCCGCACGCATCGGCACAGGCCGCGAAGCACGAGGTGCCCGCGCCGTCCAGCACCCGATGCACCAGCCCCGCCTCTTCGAAGGCGTTCAACGCGCGGAACACCGTGGCCCGGTCGGCCGCCACCTCCAGCCGTTCCTCCACCTCGGATCGGGTGAGGGCCCGATCGCTCCGTTGCAACAACGCCAGCAGCTCGGTCCGCAATGCCGTCACACGAAAACCCTTGCCCCGGAGCTGCTCCCTGATCCCCATGGCGCAAAAATACGCCCGGGCCGTCCGGTTCCGTGTACCTTGCGGCCCGCCATGCCCGCCGTCCGTCGCGCTCCAGTGGACCGCCTTCAGCAACCCTTCGCATCGCTCATGCGTTCGCCGATCGCCGGCGGGGTGCTGCTGTTCGCGGCGGCGGCCATCGCCATGCTATGGGCCAATTCCCCGTGGGCGGAAAGCTATCATCGGCTCTGGACGGCCCGCTTCACCCTGGGCCTGGAGCAGTGGAGGCTGTCGATGGACCTGCACCATTGGATCAACGACGGCCTGATGGCGATGTTCTTCTTCGTGGTGGGGCTGGAGCTGAAGCGCGAGATGACGGACGGCGAGCTGGCGCGCCCGCGCGATGCCATGCTGCCCCTGGCTGCGGCGCTGGGCGGCATACTCGTGCCCGCCGGCGTCTACCTGCTGTTCAACCCGGCCGGGCCGGCGCATGCGGGCTGGGGC
Organism: Flavobacteriales bacterium; assembly: GCA_034002325.1. GTDB lineage: Bacteria > Bacteroidota > Bacteroidia > Flavobacteriales_F > PHOS-HE28 > PHOS-HE28. Next base: position 2,675 of record JAVFAQ010000365.1, read on the forward strand.
ATCCCCATGGCCACGGACATCGCCTTCGCCCTGGGGATCATGGCCCTGCTGGGGCGGCGGGTGCCGCTGGCGCTGAAGGTCTTCCTCACCACCCTGGCCGTGGCCGATGACCTGGGGGCCGTGGTGGTGATCGAGTTCTTCTATACGTCCGACATCTCCGTGATGAGCCTGGCTTTCGGGGCCGCGGTGCTGGGCATCATGCTGCTGGGCAACCGGCTCGGCGTGCGCAGCCCGTGGTTCTATGCCTTTTTCGGGATCGGCGGCCTGTGGTCGGCCTTCCTGCTCAGCGGCGTGCATGCCTCGATCGCCGGTGTGCTGGCGGCCTTCACCATCC
>JAVFAQ010000366.1:0-3005 GCA_034002325.1 Flavobacteriales bacterium
ACTACTGGTACCAGACCATGAGCGTGCCCCTGCGGGGCTTCGCGTACAACGCCCGCAACGGCAGCAGCTTCGCCGTGGCCAACACCGAGCTGCGCGTGCCCATCGTGCGCTACCTGGCCAACAAGCCCATCCGCTCCGACCTCTTCAACCACCTGCAGATCGCCGCCTTCGCCGATGCCGGCACCGCCTGGACCGGCCCCGATCCCTACTCCGAGGAGAACTCCTTCAACCGCCTCACCATCGTGCGCAACCCGCTCACCATCACCCTGCACAACCAGCGCGAACCCATCGTGTACGGCTACGGCTTCGGCCTGCGCACGCGCCTGCTCGGCTACTTCGTGCGGGCCGATTGGGCATGGGGCGTGGACGATGGCGTGGTGCAGCCGCGCGTGTTCTATTTCTCGCTGAGCTTGGATATTTAGTGCGCAGTTGTCGGTTGTCCGTTGTCAGGCAGCCCACGACGGACGACCGACAACGGACAACCGACAACGGACAACCGCCCCGTACCATGGACCTGCAAACCATCGGTCTCCTGTTGCTCACCGGCCTGTGCGCGGGCATCCTCAGCGGTTTCGTGGGCGTGGGCGGCGGGCTGATCATGGTGCCGATGATGGTGTGGCTGCTGGGCTACTCGCAGCACCAGGCGCAGGGCACCAGCCTGGCGGTGCTCATGCTGCCGGTGGTGTTCATGGCCGTGCGCAACTACTACCGCGCCGGCATGATCGATCCCCAGGTGGTGGCCCTGATCGCCGTGGCCTTCCTGGCCGGCGGCTACTTCGGCAGCCGGTGGTCGCTCGCCCTGCCGATGGATGCCGTGCGCAAGATCTTCGGCGGCATCATGCTCCTGGCCGGCCTCAAAATGATCCTGGACCGATGATCGACGCACTGCGCCGTACGGTGGCGGGGCTCCAGGCCGACATGGTGCGCTGGCGGCGCCACCTGCACCAGCACCCCGAACTCTCGTACCACGAGGCCGACACCGTGCGGTACGTCATCGACCGGCTGAAGGCCGAAGACATCGAGGTGCGCGGTGATGTGGGCCGCCTCAGCCCGGAGATGCCCGGCACCGGCGCGATCGCTTACGTGCGCGGGACCAAGTCGCCCAGCGATGCGTGCGTGGCCCTGCGTGCCGACCTGGATGCGCTGCCGATCCACGAAGTGGGCGACAAACCCTACATCTCGCGCCGCCCGGGGGTGATGCACGCCTGCGGGCACGACGCGCACACGGCCATGCTGCTGGGCGCGGGCATCGCGCTGCACCGGCTGCGGGCACAATGGAGCGGCACGGTGATGCTCGTGTTCCAGCCGGGCGAGGAGAAGGGGCCCGGCGGTGCCGCCTTGCTGATCAAGGAGGGCGTGTTCAACGACCCGAAGCCTGCCGGTATCATCGGCCAGCACGTGACGCCGGAGCTGCCCGTGGGCACCGTGGCCTTCCGCGCCGGCCCTTTCATGGCCGCGGCCGATGAGCTGCACATCACCGTACACGGACGCGGGGGCCATGCCGCACAACGCCATGCACTGGTGGACCCGGTGCTGATCGCGGCACGCATGATCGTGGCGTTGCACGAGGCCGTGGAGAATGCCCTGCCTACCGGACAGGCAGGCACGCCGGCAGGCGAGCCCATGGTGTTCTCACTCGGGCGCGTCACCGCGGATGGCGCCACCAACGTGATCCCCGACCAGGTGTACGTGGCGGGCACGTTGCGTACGTTCAATGAGACGTGGCGTAACGACCTCCATGCGCTGATCACAGACACGGCCAGGCGTGCATGCCGTGAGCATGGCGGCGATGTGGAGGTCCGCATCGGCAGGGGCTCACCACCGGTGGTGAACGATGCGGCCCTCACAGAGCGGGTGCGCCTGGCTGCGGTCCAGTACCTCGGTGCGGCGCATGTGGTGGATGCCGATCTGCGCATGGGTGCGGAGGATTTTGCCTGGTACACGCAGGTGATGCCCGGCTGCTTCCACCGGCTGGGCACCGGCCACCCCGACAAGCCGGGCACCACCGCCGGATTGCACCGGGCGGAGTTCGATGTGGACGAGGATGCGCTGGTCGTGGGCGCCGGCGTGATGGCGTGGGGGGCGGTGCAGGAGCTGGCGGCGGTAGGTCTCAAGTCGAAATGATATCATCCACCTGCACCACGGGCCTGCCGTTCCGGGTGTAAGCGGTCAATTCCACCGTGGCCGGTGTGCGGCCATGCGCCGTCCAGAGGTGGAGGGTGAGGCTCCACGCCCCGGGCCGGCCGGCGATGCTGCGGAAGCGCAGGTCGCGCCACACGTGTTCCGGGGGCATGGCCGGTGGGCCGCCCACATCGTCGATGGCGCCCGCCATGTCATCGGCGCTCAGCCCCTCGCCTTGGGCGGCGGCGGCCAGCTCTTCGAAGCGCCGCTCCACCAGCAGCTTCATCACATGCTTCGCGACGAGGGTGAGGTCGGTGGGACTCATGCGAGATAGGGTTCGAGGGTGAAAGAGCGAGCGGGCTTGAGGAAGATGTGCTCCCGCACCTTCTCCCCCTCGCACTCTCCAACTTTAGTTCGCCACTTCGCTCATGAACCTCAGGCGCATCAGGCGCAGTTCCTCCTCGCTGTAATCGCCGTCGAACTCCTGGTGGGCGGTCTCGATGTCGTCCGTCTCGCTGTTGCGGAAGTAGTCCATGATCTCTTCCTGGGCGTCCTCTTCCAGCACATCGTTGAGGTGGTAGTTGATGTCCAGGCGGGTGCCGCTCTGCACGATGCTTTCCATCTCGGTGAGCAGGTCGTCCAGGGTGAGGCCCTTGCTGCGGGCGATGGAGTCCAGGGGCAGGCGCTTGTCGATGTTCTGGATGATGTGGACCTTGTTGCCGCTCTTGTTCACCACGCTGCGGACCACCACTTCCTCCTCGCGTTCGATGTCGTTCTCCTCCACGTAGCGGGCGATCATCTCCAGGAAGGGCTTGCCGTACTTCTGGGCCTTGCCGGGCCCCACGCCGGTCACCTGGGTGAGCTCCTCCATGCTGGTGGGAGAT
>JAVFAQ010000367.1:0-2990 GCA_034002325.1 Flavobacteriales bacterium
TTCCGATCTGGAAGTAGTACGATGCCCCGAGGCTCAGCAGGACCTTGCCGGCGCGCGGATGGTCGTGCGTGGCGCGCGCCAGGACCAACGCGCGTTGCAGGGCGGCACGGGCCGAATCGTGGCGGTCCAGCTCCTCCCAGATGAAGGCCTGCTGGAAGATGTTGTCGATGCGGCCGGCCACGAAGTCCAGCCCGGCGGCCAGGGCCTCGCCCCGGCGGGCATGGTACATGGCGGTATCGGGATGCGCCTCCCGGAGATAGTAGGCGATGTCGCGATGTACGTACACCTTGTGGGTGTCGGCGGGCAGGCGGCCCAGCAGCGCGATCAAGCTGTCGGCCGGGGCGGCATGGTCCTGGGCGGCCACCGGCTGAAGCCCCGCACACAGGGCCAGGCCCAGCATGAGGTGCCGCAACGGCATGCCCGCATCGGGGCGGGCGGGGCGGGATCGGTGGGCAGGTCCGCGCATCCGGGCACGGTGGGCAAAGTACGCCTTCGTCGCCGGGGCCGCCCGCGGGCTCACTTGCCGATGCAGAACCTGCCGAAGATGCTGCCGAGCAGGTCGTCGGTGGTGATGGCACCGGTGATCTCGCCCAAGTGGTGCTGTGCCCGGCGCAGGTCCAAGGCCAGCAGCTCGCCGCCGATGCCGGAGCGCGCCCCTTCGCGTGCGTCGACCAATGCGGTGCGGGCCTTCCGCAGGGCGTCCACGTGGCGGGCGTTGGTCACCACGATGTCGCCCGGCCCGCTGGGCATGGCCCGCACGTGCTCCATGAAGGTGCGCAGCAGCCGGTCCATGCCCTGGCCGGTGCGGGCGGAGATGGTGAGCATCTCGCGCGCGGCCACGGCACCGGGCAGGTCGACCTTGTTGAGCACCGGAAGCACCACGGGCCCCTCGCCGATCTGTTGGCGCAGCATGGCGGCCTCGGTGCGCAGGGCGCCCTCGGCGAGCACGGTGGCATCGCCCAGCAGCACCACGATAGTGGCCTCGGCGGCCTTGCGGAAGCTGCGTTCCATGCCGAGCTTCTCCACCGTGTCGTCCGTGCGGCGGATGCCGGCGGTGTCGATGAAGCGGAACAGCACGCCGTCGATGGCGATGGTCTCCTCCACGGTGTCGCGCGTGGTGCCGGGGATCTCGCTCACGATGGCGCGGTCCTCGTTCAGCAGGGCGTTGAGCAGGGTGCTCTTGCCGCTGTTGGGCGCACCGATGATGGCCACCGGGATGCCTTCGCGCAGCGCGTTGCCCAGGCGGAAGCTGTCGATGAGCCTGTCGCACAGGGCGATCATCTCGTCCAGCAGGGCGATCAGGTCGTCGCGCCGGGCGAACTCGACGTCCTCCTCGCTGAAGTCGAGCTCCAGTTCGATCAGCGCGGCGAAATCGATCAGGCGTTGCCGCAGCCCTTCGATCGCGGTGCTGAAGCCGCCGCGCAATTGGTGCAGGGCCAGGCGGTGCTGGGCGGCGCTGCGGCTGGCGATCATGTCGGCCACGGCCTCGGCCTGGCTCAGGTCCAGTTTGCCGTTGAGGAAGGCGCGCCGGGTGAACTCGCCGGGCCCTGCGGCACGGGCACCGGCATCGAGCAGGGCCTGCAGCACGCGTTGCTGCACGTAGGGCGACCCATGCACACCGATCTCCACCACGTCCTCGCCGGTGTACGAGGCCGGCCCCGGGAAGGCGGTCACCAGGGCGTCGTCGATGGGGCCTTCGGCATCGGCCAGCACGGCACGGTACGCATGGCGCGGCCGGAGGGCCTCGGGCAGGGCCGGTGCCAAGCGGCGCGCGATGGCCCGGGCATCGGGCCCGGAAAGGCGCAGCACGGCGATGGCGCCGGTGCCCGGAGCGGTGGATATCGCGGCGATGGTGTCGGTCGCAAGCATGCCGGCGCGAAGTTCCGGAACTTTGTACCACGCTTCCGCCAAGGCGCACGCGATGAGCAAGGTCCGGACCGCATACGACAACCTGCCCTACCCCACCGTGGTGGTGGTCGGTGGCGGGTTCGCCGGGCTTGAACTGGTCCAGGGGCTGGCGGGCGAGCCGTTCAAGGTGATGCTGCTGGACAGGCAGAACCACCACTGCTTCCAGCCGCTGCTGTACCAGGTGGCCACGGCCAGCCTCAGCGCGGACAGCATCGCGCACCCCTTCCGCCGCACCGTGGCACCCATGGACAACGTGGCCTTCCGCATGTGTACCGTGCAGCGCGTGGACACCGCGCGCAAGGTGGTGGAGACCGACCGCAACGAGGTGCCGTACGACATGCTGGTGGTGGCCACCGGGAGCACCACCAACTTCTTCGGCAACGCGCGCATGGAGCGCGAGGCCATGCGGCTGAAGACCATCAGCCAGGCGCTGGACATCCGCAGTGACTTCCTGCAGGACTTCGAGGCGGCGCTGTACGCCCAGGACGAGGCCGGCCAGCGCAGCCACCTGAACTTCGTGGTGGTGGGCGCGGGCCCCACGGGCGTGGAGATGGCCGGCGCCCTGGCCGAGATCCGCCGCACCGTGCTCAAGCGCGAGTACCGCGAACTGCAAAGCGAGCGCATGCAGATCTGGCTGGTGGACGGCGCGGACCGCGTGCTGGCCAACTTCAGCGGGAAGAGCAGCGCCAAGGCCCTGCGTTACCTGGAGGGCATGGGCGTGAACGTGCGCTTCAACGCCCGCGTGGCCGACTACGACGGCCGGCTCGTGACCTTCGCCGATGGCAGCACCATGGACTCCCACACCGTGCTGTGGGCCGCCGGGGTGAAGGGCGCCTTGCTGCCGGGCCTCGAGGCCGCCGAGGTGCCCAAGGCCAACCGCTACCAGGTGGACCGCTTCAACCAAGTGGCCGGCCTGGCCGATGTGTACGCCCTGGGCGACGTGGCCCTGATGCACGAAGGCCCATGGACGCGCGGCCATCCGCAAGTGGCGCCACCGGCCATCCAACAGGCGAAATTGCTGGCCCGCAACCTGGTGCGCAAGGCGAAGGGGCGGCCCATGGAACCGTTCACGTACAAGGACA
>JAVFAQ010000368.1:0-2984 GCA_034002325.1 Flavobacteriales bacterium
GTTGACGATGCGATGTGGCTGCGCAACGCCGCCATCTCGCCCGACGGCACCGAGATCGTCTTCTGCGCGTACGGCGATCTCTGGAAGGTGCCTTCCACCGGGGGCCAGGCCACGTTGCTCACCACGCACGAGGCCTACGACAGCAACCCGGTCTGGTCGCGCGATGGGCGGTGGATCGCCTTCAGCAGCGACCGCCACGGCAACGACGATGTGTTCATCATGCCCGCCGCCGGCGGCATCGCCACGCGCCTCACCTATCACAGCGCCGGCGACGTGCCCACGGATTTCGCGCCGGACGGCCGTTCCATCCTCTTCGCCAGCAGCCGGCTGGACGACCACCGCAACCAGCAGTTCCCCAGCCCCGGCCTGGGCGAGCTCTACAGCGTGCCCGTGGAGGGCGGCATGGCCCGCCGCGTGATGACCACCGTGGCCGAGCGCGCCCGCTACAACGCCGATGGCGGTTTGATCGTGTTCCACGACTGGAAGGGCTACGAGGACGACCACCGCAAGCACCACATCAGCAGCGTGACCCGCGACGTGTGGACCTACGCACCGGCCAGCGGCACGTACCGCCGGCTCACCGACTTCGGCGGCGAGGACCGCGACCCCGTGTTCGCGCCCGGCGGCCAGGTGGTCCACTACCTCAGCGAGCAGAACGGCAGCTTCAACGTCTTCAGCATACCGGTGGAAGGCGGGCCCGCCGTGCAGCATACCCGTTTCGCGCACCACCCTGTGCGGCATCTCAGCACCAGCGCCGATGGCCTGCTCTGCTTCGACCACCACGGCACCCTGTACACCCTGCGCCCCGGCGCGGAGCCCGTGCCGGTGCCCGTGACCATCGCCATCGACCCGCGCCACACCACCGTCCGCACCCTGAAGGTGAGCGGCGATGTGAGCGAGTTCGCCGTGTCGCCCAACGGCCGTGAGGTGGCCTTCGTGCATCGCGGCGAGGTGTTCGTGAGCTCCGTGAAGGAGGGCACCACCCGCCGCATCACCAACACGCCCGAGCAGGAGCGCAGCGTGCGCTTCAGCCCCGATGGCCGTACCCTGCTCTATGCCACCGAGCGCTCCCGCAGTGCGGCGGGAGGCAGCTGGGACCTGTGGACCACCACCATCGAACGCAAGGAGGAACCCTACTTCTTCAACGCCACCGTGCTGAAGGAGGAACCCTTGCTGGCCACGCCCGCCGAGGAGTTCCAGCCCGCATGGAGCCCCGATGGCAGCGAGGTGGCCTACCTGGAGGAACGCACCACCGTGCGCGTGCTCCACATCGCATCGAAGAAGACCCGCACCGTGCTGCCCGGCGATCGCAACTACAGCTATGCCGATGGCGACCAGCACTTCGCCTGGAGCCCCGACGGCAAGTGGCTGCTGGTGGAGTTCCTCAACCCCGACCAGTGGATCGGGCAGGCGGGACTGGTGCGGGCCGACGGCACCGGGGAACTGATCGACCTGAGCAAGAGCGGCCATGGCCATGGCACCCCCACCTGGGCCATGGACGGCCGGGCGGTGGTGACGTACAGCGGCCGCGACGGCATGAAGAACCACGCCAGCTGGGGCGGCCAAACGGACGCCTACGCCACTTTCCTCACGCAGCAGGCCTTCGATCGCTTCAAACTGAGCAAGGAGGAATTCGACCTGCGGAAGGAAATGGAAGAGGAGGAGAGCGGCGAGAAGGACGAGGGCGGCAAGAGCGGCAAGGGCGGCAGGAAGGGCGACAAGGACGAGAAGCCGGTGGAGCCGTTGACCATCGAGACGGACCGGATCGAGGACCGGCGGGTGCGGCTCACCATCCATTCATCGGACCTGGCCGGGGCCGTGATGAGCAAGGACGGCGAGAAGCTCTACTACCTGGCGCGTTTCGAGAAGGGGCACGACCTGTGGCAGACCGAGCTGCGCACCAAGGAGACCAAGGTGCTGGCCAAACTGGGCGCCGAGCGCGCCGGCGGCCTGGTGCTGGACAAGGCCGGCGAGCATCTCTTCTTCCACAAGGACGGCGGCATCCATTACGTGGAACTGGAGAAGGGCGAGGCCAAGGTCGTGGGCATCGATGGCGAGATGGTGCTGGACGAGGTCGCCGAGCGCGCCTACCTCTTCGAGCACGTGTGGCGCCAGGTGCAGAAGAAATTCTACGACCCCGGCCTGCACGGCGTGGACTGGGACTTCTACAAGGCCGAGTACGCCCGCAAGCTGCCGCACATCGCCCACAACAACGACTTCGCCGAACTGCTGAGCGAGATGCTCGGCGAGCTCAACGCATCGCACACCGGCGCCGGCAATCGCCAGCGCATGCCCCACGGCGACGCCACCGCCTCGCTGGGCCTGTTCTACGATGACGACCACACCGGCGACGGCCTGCGCGTGAGCGAGGTGATCGCCCGCGGGCCCTGCGTGAAGGAAGGCGCGCGGATCCAGGCCGGCACCGTGATCGAGCGGATCGACGGCATCCCCATCGTCCGCACCGAGGACCCCGCCCGCCTGCTCAACCGCAAGGCCGGCAAGCCCACCCTGCTCAGCCTGTACGACCCCGCCACCAAGCGCCGCTGGGACGAGACCGTGCGCCCGGTGACCCGCGGCGAGGAGGCCGAGCTGCTCTACCGCCGATGGACGGACCGCTGCGCCCACCTGGTGGACAGCCTCAGCGGCGGCACCATCGGCTACGTGCATGTGCGTGGCATGAACGACCGGAGCTACCGCAAGGTGTACGAGGACGCCCTGGGCAAGCACCACGACAAGAAGGCCCTGGTGGTGGACACCCGCTTCAACGGCGGCGGCTGGCTGCACGACGACCTCGCCACCTTCCTGAGCGGGCAGGTGTACATGCGGATCGAGCCGCGCGGACAGCGGCTGGGCAAGGAACCCCAGTTCAAGTGGCACAAGCCCAGCGCCGTGGTGATGAGCGAGAGCAACTACAGCGACGCCCACCTGTTCCCCGTGACGTACAAGGCCCTGGGCGTGGGCAAGCTCGTGGGCATGCCCGTGCC
>JAVFAQ010000369.1:0-2982 GCA_034002325.1 Flavobacteriales bacterium
GACCCTGGAGGGCCGCCTGGTACACCGCAGCTACGAGGCCAAGGACGGCACCAAGCGCTACGTCACCGAAGTGGTGATGAACGGCTTCCAACTCCTGGGCAGCCGCCCGGCCGAGGCCGCCTGAGCCGCAGCACGAGAACAAAGTCGAACACCCAAAACACCCGTACCCATGAACTTGCTGAAGAACAACGTCCGCCTGATCGGCAACCTCGGAGCCGACCCCGAAGTGCGCGAAGTGGCCAAGGGCCGCAAGGTCGCCCGCCTTTCCGTGGCCACCAACGAGCGCTACCGCAACGCCGAGGGCGCCCAGGTGACCGACACCCAGTGGCACACCGTGGTGGCCTGGGGCCGCACCGCCGAGCAGGTGGAGATGCTCCTGCGCAAAGGGACCCAAGTGACCCTGGAGGGCCGCCTGGTACACCGCAGCTACGAGGCCAAGGACGGCACCAAGCGCTACGTCACCGAAGTGGTGATGAACGGCTTCCAACTCCTGGGCAGCCGCCCGGCCGAGGCCGCCTGAGCCACAGCACGCACCATGCACGAAGGGCGGGCCACATCGGTCCGCCCTTCGTGCATCGGGGGGGCCATGCTAACCCGGGCGCAGGGCGGCGGCGCTGAACTGCTCCAGGAAGCGCACATCGTTCTCCCAGTACAGGCGCAGGTCGGGCACGCGATAGAGCAGCTGGGCCACACGCTCCACGCCCATGCCCAGCGCGAAGCCGGTGTACACCTCGGGGTCGATGCCGCAGTTGGCCAGCACGGCGGGGTCCACCATGCCGCATCCCATGATCTCCACCCAGCCGCTGTGCTTGCACACGCTGCACCCGTCACCGCCGCAGATGGTGCAGCTCATGTCCACCTCGGCGCTGGGTTCGGTGAAGGGGAAATAGCTGGGGCGCAGGCGGATGGCCGTTCCCGGGCCGAACAGGCTGCGGGTGAAGAGGTCCAGGGTGCCTTTGAGTTCGGCGAAGCTCACGCCTTTGTCCACGTACAGGGCCTCCACCTGGTGGAACATGCAGTGGGCCCGCGCGCTGATGGCCTCGTTGCGGTACACGCGGCCGGGCGAAATGGTTCGGAACGGCGGGCGGCCGGCCTCCATCACGCGCACCTGCACGCTGCTGGTGTGCGTGCGCAAGGCCATGTCGCCGGTGCGGCCCTGCACGAAGAAGGTGTCCTGCATGTCGCGCGCGGGGTGGTCCGGCGGGAAGTTGAGCGCGCTGAAGTTGTGGTGGTCGTCCTCCACCTCGGGCCCGTGGCTGACGCTGTAGCCCATGCGGGCGAACACCTCCACGATGCGGTCGCGCACCACGGTGATGGGGTGAAGGCCACCGGGCAGCGGCGTGGCGGCGGGCGCGCTCAGGTCCGGCACGGGGCCTTGGGCGGCGGGGCCGTCCCCGGCACCGGCCTTCCACCCGGCGATGCGTTCCTGGGCGGCGTGCTTCAACTGGTTGAGCCGCTGCCCGTAGAGCCGCTTCTCTTCCCCCGGCACCTGTTTGAAGGCGTCGAACAGTTCGGTCACGGCCCCATTGCGCCCCAGCATGGCCACCCGGAAGCGCTCCACCTCCTCGGCGGTGCGGGCTTGGGCGTTGGCGATCCGCTCTTCGATCGCGGCGATGCGTTCAGACAAGCTCATTCCCGTATGTGCATGAACATCCGTACGTCCTTCAATGGGCGGTCCGCCTGGTCGCAGGGCACGGCGGCGATCGCGTCGATCGTCCCCAGGCCGGCCACCACTTGGCCGAACACGGTGTAGGCGCCGTCCAGGTGCGGAGCGCCGCCCTGCCGCTCGTAGTCCATCCGATCCTCGGCGGTGTACCGTACATGGGTCCCGTGGCGGACCTGGCGCTCCACCACCCGGTCCAGGTCATCGGCGGTGTGGGGGCGGCCCTGCACGATGTAGAACTGGCTGCCGCTGGACCGCCGCTCCGGGTCCACGTCATCGCCCAGGCGGGCGGCGGCCACCGCGCCCTTGCGGTGGATGAGGCCGGGAACGACCTCGGCCGGCAGGGTGTGGCCGGGGCCGCCGTCGCCCAAGCGCTGTCCGGGCCGGGCGGTGCGACTGTCGGGATCGCCGCCCTGCACCATGAAGCCGGGCACCACCCGATGGAAGAGCAGGCTGTCATAGGCGCCTTCCCGCACCAGCCGCAGGAAATTGTCGCGATGCACGGGCGTTTCGTCGTACAGGCGCACCACCATGGTCCCGAGTTCGGTACGGATCTCCACCAAGCTGCCGGCCTGTGCCCGCAACGTGGCAGAGGCCGCCGCGAGCATCATCAGGCACGCCACGGCACCGGCCCGCAGCGGGGGAATTGACCAGCGGATCGCCGCTTCCCTTACTTTTGACATCCTTCGGCCCGTACAGGCACCGGACCTCCCGGTGCCCGAAGGGTCCCAAAAGTAGCTCGCATGTCCGTTCGCAACATCCACCGCGGCCTGGCCCACCTCCTTTGCATCGGTCTGGTGATCGCCGTGCTTCCCGCGTGCAACAAGGAAGAACCCACCAAGGCGGTGGTGATCGTGAAGCTGGCCGATGGCACACCGGCGTCGGGCGCCCTGGTGAAGCTCCATGCCGACCCGCCGCAGCCGGTGGGCGACCCCAACCGCCTGAACAAGGAGGCCACCACCGGTGCCGATGGCCGGGCGGAGTTCGACTACTCGGACTTCTACGAGCAGGGCCAGGCGGGCTTCGCGGTGCTGGACATCCTGTGTACACTGGATTCGCTCACCGGTATGGGCATGATCAAGATCACCGAGGAGGAGGTGAGCGAAGAGACGGTGGTGCTGGAGTGATCGGCGCACCGCGCTATACCGTCTCGAAATAGGCCAGCACGGCCTCCTTCATCATCCGCTCCTGCTCCTCGCCCACCAGCGGGGGCAGGTCCTTCACCCGCTCGAAGTGGGGCCACCCGTCGGCGTCGCGGCCCAGTTCGCGGTAGTACCCGTAGGGCAGCAGCACCACGCAGATGGCGATGTGCATCAGGG
>JAVFAQ010000370.1:0-2969 GCA_034002325.1 Flavobacteriales bacterium
CGCACCCACCTTCCCGCCATGTTGCGCACCTTTGACCACGAACACCCCCCACCATGTACGGCAAACTGCAGCAACACCTCCGGTCCGAGCTGGCCGCCATCGAGAGCGCCGGCCTGTTCAAGCGCGAGCGCGTGATCACCAGTGAACAGGCCGCGGAGATCGGCGTGCGCCTGCCCGGCGAGGCCCAGGACCGCCGCGTGCTCAACTTCTGCGCGAACAACTACCTGGGCCTCTCCAGCCACCCCGACGTGCTCCAGGCCGCGCACGCCACCCTGGACCGGCGCGGATACGGCATGAGCAGCGTGCGCTTCATCTGCGGCACGCAGGACATCCACAAGGAGCTGGAGCACAAGCTGGCCGAGTTCCACGGCACGGACGACACGATCCTCTACGCCGCCTGCTTCGACGCCAACGGCGGGGTCTTCGAGCCGCTGCTGGGGGCCGAGGACGCCATCGTGAGCGACGCGCTGAACCATGCCAGCATCATCGACGGGGTGCGGCTGTGCAAGGCCATGCGCTACCGCTACGCCAACAACGACATGGCCGACCTGGAGCAACAGCTGCGCATGGCCCGCAAGGACGGCGCGCGCCACATCATCATCGTCACCGACGGGGTGTTCAGCATGGACGGCATCGTGGCCGACCTCAAGGGCGTGTGCGACCTGGCCGACCGGTACGAGGCGCTGGTGATGGTGGACGAGTGCCATGCCGCGGGCTTCATCGGCAAGACGGGCCGGGGCAGCGTGGAGCATTGCGGGGTGATGGGCCGCGTGGACATCATCACCGGCACCCTGGGCAAGGCCTTGGGCGGTGCCATGGGCGGCTACACCACCGGCCGCAAGGAGATCATCGAGATGCTGCGCCAACGCAGCCGGCCCTACCTCTTCAGCAACTCGCTGGCACCGGCCATCGTGGGCGCCTCCATCAAGGTGCTGGAACTGCTCAGCGCCAGCACCGAGCTGCGCGACCGGCTGGAGCGCAACGTGGACCGCTTCCGCACGGGCATCGAAGGGCTCGGCTTCAAGACCGTGGGCGGTGGAGCCGCCATCGTGCCGGTGATGCTGGGCGATGCCGCGTTGAGCCAGCAGATGGCCGACAAGCTGCTGGACGAGGGCGTCTACGTGATCGGCTTCTTCTACCCCGTGGTGCCCCAGGGCACGGCCCGCATCCGCGTGCAGCTCAGCGCGGCCCACACCGATGCGCACATCGACCGCGCCCTGGCCGCCTTCGGCAAAGTGGGCCGCGAGCTGGGCGTGATCTGAGGCCCCCGCAGGCCCGGCTCAGTGCTTCACGAAGCGACGGCCGTGCGACTCCCCATTGCGGTGCAGCCGCACGGCATAGGAGCCTTGGGACAGGCCATGGGTGCCTATGGTGAGGCGGCCTCGTGTGGCGTGTACCTGCGACATGGTAAGCACCACGCGGCCCAGGGCATCCATGATCTCCAACTGCCAGCCCGGCCCGTGCAGCGCGCCGAAGTCCAGTTGTACATCGCCCGTGGTGGGATTGGGGAAGAGGAGGATGCCGTTCTCATCGGCCTGGTCTTCCACTCCGGTGCCGGACCAGGGGGCGAGCTTCAGTACCCATAGATCACCCTCGCCATGGCCGGGGAGGTCGATCAGGTCGCCATCGTTGGACCTAGTGCTGCAAATCAAGGCCACACCGTCATCCACTGTGCCAATCGCCGTCACCCAGGCGTCGGATAATGCTCCTCCGAGACTCCTCTGCCATGCAACATCAAGGCCTAAGGTCACTACTACAACCCAAGCATCAGCCGATCCATGCGTCTCGGTCACATCCCCGTCCGTTGAGAACGTATCACCGGTAACCAATGCCTGACCATTGGAGAGGGCGATCACCCCAAACATCCGCTCCTGCGCGCTACCACCTATACAGCGCTGACCAAGCAACTCACCATTCTGGTCCAGGAGCACCACCCAGCCATCGAAGTCGCCGTGGTTGCCCGCCAGATCGCCATCGGTGGACGATGTGTTGCCGGTGACCCAGAATTTTCCATCGGTGGTCTCCGCTGCGGCGATCAACTCGTCGTTGCTGCTGCCCCCATAACAGTACTGCCAGATAATATCGCCGACGGCATCCACCTTCATCACCCAGCCGGTGGCATGTGGCGTTTGCGGTGGTGGTGGGCCGTTCCAATACGGGTTGATACCGGTGAGGTCCCCGTCATTGGATCGGGTGGAGCCGGTCACGAGATAGGCACCATCGCTGGTGGCCATGATGGAAGAGGCACCGTCCGCCTGGCTGCCGCCATAGCAGCGGCTCCACAGCAGTTGGCCTGCATCGCTGACATGGCCCAGCCACAGGTCGGTGAGGCCCTGGCCGCACCCGCTCCCGCCATCGGTCCATGTGCTGCCGCAGATGATCCAGCCGCCATCGTGCGCGGGCGCGATCCCACCGAAGGAGTTGACGGCCGGCCCGGCCGGACATAGGTCCCAGAGTACGTCACCGTTGATGTCGATCCGGGCCACCCAAAGGCGCCCGGCCGTGACCGGGCAGGAGACATCCCCGTCCGTGCTGTAGGTGCGGCCCGCCAGGATGTACCCGCCATCGGGCGCCTCCAGCGCTGCGCACTTGGCCATTTCGTCGCCCGATCCGCCATAGCAGCGCTCCCATTCCAAGGTGCCATCGGCGTCCATCTTCACCAACCAGATGTCGGCACCTCCGTGGTAGCCGGTCACGGCGCCATCGCTGGACTGCGTATTACTGCATGCAATGTACCCACCATCGGAAGTGCGTGATATGCTGCGGGGCAATTCATTACCGCTACCGCCGTACCGGTGCTGCCACTCAATGGGCGGCGGCGTTTGCGCTGATGCCGCAACGGCCTCCATGGCCGCCACCAGAAGGATGCTGGTACGCATGGCCATCAATGTTTGATGAACCGCTTCACGTGTGACTCGCTTCCCTTGTGCAGCCGCACAGCGTAGGTGCCCTGAGCAAGGCCACGGGTA